>JACMIM010000158.1 GCA_014381165.1 Roseiflexaceae bacterium | reverse complement strand
GGCCACAAACGCTATTATCTATAATTATATCTTTATATTTTTTTCTTTTTTTGGTCAAACTAACAAAAAAACGAAACAGATAAAGACGGAACTCGTATCAGTTCCCCGCAAGCGGTAGATATGCCGCCGCCTTACTAAGCCGCTGGAGTTCGGCATTGACACCACTCACCTCTGCTGTCCCCACGATTTCTAGTGGGCGCGTCGCCTCCTCGAATCCGGCCCATCCGCTGCCACTGCCATCGAATGTGACCGTGTAACTGCCCGGCACCAGCCCTGCGGTGAGAAAGCTACCGCCCGCGTCGGTACGCACCAGGCCCACCAGTGCTTCGTCGCTCGTGCGCGTGATCAGCACAAGCACATTCTCGATTCCCAGACCACTGCCGATTTCGCTGACCCGCCCGCTGGCCTGTGCGCCAGGTGCCAAGCTGAAATCGATGCCGGACTGCACACCAGGGTTGCGCATATCCACTGGGCTAGCGTAATTCTGGTTCAGGTATGGCACACCGACACTGCCATATGAGAACGATGTCAGCGCTTGGACTTGGTAGGGCCTGGGGGCCAGTTCCGTGAACTGATAGTCGCCATTGGCATCGGTGCGGGTTACATCGCCAAATTCGCGTGTGAGCGCACCGGAAAGCAAGATCGTCACATTTCGCAGCGGCTGCCCGGTGTCGGCAGAAGTCACGCGCCCCGAAATAATCCGCTGATCGGCCGGCTGGAGTAGCGCAACATCCGCCTGTGTGGTTGCTGGCGCATTGACCACAACCGCATTCACGGTCGCGCTCAGATACGTCGTTGTCGCTAACAGCGAAGAAAGCGACGGGTCGAACTCGATCTGGTAACTACCGCTGGCCAAACCGGCCGCCGCGTAACTACCGTCGGCTGCGCTCACGGCGGTTGCCAGTGGGCGGCTTCCGCTGTTGCGCACAAACACCGGCACGCCCGCGACTGGCTGCCCGCCAGCCCCGCTGACCCGCCCGCTAATTACTCCACCGCGCGCCAACTGCAGGTTAGCCGTCGCCGACACACCGCCGCCGACGATCACTGTGCGCTGCTCCGCGCCATAGACTGTGGTGGCAGGATCATCGGCATAACCCGGCAGCGCATACAACGTGTAGGTGCCATCGGCCAGGTCGCCAATCAGGTAGCTGCCCGTGTCGTCGCTGCTCGTAATGCTGACTAAGGCGTTGTCAGCATCGCGCAGTTCCACTAGCACATCGCGCAGGGCTGTGCCGGCGTCGCCGCTAATCAACCCGGTAATCGTGGCACTACCGGTAGCCTGTTCGGCAAATGCGCTAGCCTGAACGCCAGCAGGCGCACGCGGCAGCAGCGTCGCCGCCTGCGTCTGGCCACTTGGCGTCAGGATGAACGGACCCAGCACCTGAATGCCGCTAGTCGTGCCCTCGGCTACAAACCCGTACAGATCGCTGGGTGCGAAGTTGGCGGTGTTCAGTTGAAACACAACTCGCCCATTATTATTGGCCGTTGCAGTCTGGGGCAGTGAAACCCCACCAGTGGGCGTGTTGAGCCAGGTCACCACCCGCTCGGTTGGCAGAAAACAGTCGCTGCTAAAGGCCACCAGCGTACCAACACCAGATCGGTAGGGGTTAACCGACATTTGGCCATTGACGCCGCGGAACGGGCCGCAAAAGCCATTATTGCCAGGGTCGACTACAAAGAACGAGACTTCATTACTCTGCTGCTGAAGGCTATCGAACACAGAAACCGCCCGCAGCCCCACGCGATCGCCCGACCTGACCCGCTGCGCAACATTGAACCACACTGATACTTGGGCCGTCTGCCCGACTGGAATACGCCCGACCAGCAGCTCGACGCGGGTGTTACTCGGCACACCAACAAATTGGTCGCCGCGTGGAGCATCGACACTATGCGTAAAGAACGTAAGCCGGGTATTGTCGAATGGCAAGCGCAATGTAATGCCGTTCACCTCGACATTGCCAAGATTTTGGACGTTGATATTGACACGAATACGATCACCTGGTGCCTGCACCGCGTTCGAGCGTAAATCCAGCGTCGTACTAATCCGACGCACGACTGCGCCCTCCTTGCTGAGCAGCGGCAGAACCAGCCGTGGGCCAAACAGCGCCGGGGCCGTCGCCAAGGGGCGCGCGCCCACCCCCGGCATAACCAGCAGCGCTGCGAGCGCACACACCGCCAGCAGCGCACACGCTGCCACCTTCAGCCGATCAGAAAATCGACGCATAGCTCCTGCTCCTTGGCATCATACGCCCGAACATCATCGTCGGTATTGTTCAGCACACTTGGAAAATCAGCATAGCATAGAAACTGTGCCACCGAGTGGCCAAACGCATGATTCAGTTAATTCCTCTCTTTTTCTTGCGTTTCGTGCAGCGAAACCTCGCTAAACGCAAGAAAAAGAGAGAATTCGCCGTGAGATTCGCCGCCCGAGAATATGCTATAGTACTTGCGTAGCAGCCACGACAAGAGACGAGGAGCTAGCCGTGACCGTCGCCCACCCGCAGATCGAGCTTGGCCCGCTGCGCGCGCTCTACCCCTTCGCCCAGCACCGCCTAGCAGTCCCTGGCGGCGGCATGAATTATGTCGATGAAGGCAGTGGGCCGGTGGTACTCATGGTTCACGGCAACCCGACCTGGTCGTTCTACTATCGCCGCCTGATTATGGCGCTCCGCCAGACCCACCGTGTGATCGTGCCCGACCACATCGGCTGCGGCCTGTCCGATAAGCCGCAGAACTATCCCTACCGTCTAACTAACCATATCGACAATTTGGGCCTGCTGCTGCGGCATCTCGCGGTCGACGAAGCTGACATGATCGTTCACGATTGGGGTGGTGCGATCGGCATGGGCTATGCCGTGCGGCGCGAACTGCGCGTGCGCCGCATGGTCGTGCTGAACACGGCAGCATTCCTTTCGCCAAACATTCCGCTGCGAATCGCTGTGTGCAAGCTGCCTGGCTTCGGCCAACTGGCTGTCCGTGGCTTCAATGCCTTTGCCGGTATGGCCACCGTCATGGCGGTCGAAACGCCCATGCCCGCCGATGTCAAAGCTGGCTACCTGTTTCCCTACCGCACCTACCACGATCGAATCGCCACGCTGCGTTTTGTGCAGGATATTCCCATGCACCGCTTTCACCCGACCTGGGGCGTGATCGACGCGATCGATCACCAGCTGGGCATGTTCCGCGATACGCCGATGCAGATTCTGTGGGGCGGGCGCGACTGGTGTTTTGACGATTCCTTTCTCCAGGGCTGGATGCAGCGCTTTCCAGCCGCCAGCGTTACGCGCTTCGACCAGGCCGGCCACTATGTGCTGGAGGACGCTGGCGCGGAAATCGAGCAACGAGTCGTGCGGTTTTTGACAAGGTGACAAGTGACAAGATGACAAGATGACGAGCATTAGTCATCTTGTCATCTTGTCGAGAGATCATGACGACTATTCATATCAACATCGCTGCGTTCCTACCGGCCCAGGCCCAGCAGCGGCCAGATCAGCTCGCCGTGGTGATGCAGGCGGGCAAACAGCCACGCCACAGGTACATCTACACCAAACGTGGCGGGTACGAGGCGCTGTCGTTCGCCGAGCTGGATTCCTACAGCAATGCGCTGGCTTGGGGGCTCGTCGGGTATGGCATTGCGCCCGGCCAGCGCGTGCTGCTGATGGTGCCGGCCGGGCTGCCGCTGATCGCGCTGACCTTTGCGCTGTTCAAAATCGGCGCAGCGCCGATTCTGATCGATCCAGCCATGGGTCGGCAGAATCTGGCCCAGTGCATCGGCGAGTGCCAGCCCGAGGCGATGATCGGCGTGCCGCGTGCCCACCTCCTGCGCGCGCTCGCGCCCGCCGCGTTTCGGCGCTGCCGCCGCTATGTCGTAGCTGGCCGCAACCTACTCGGGGCGGCTTCGCTCGACACACTGGAGGCGACTGGTCGCACGGTCGCCGCCGCATTTCCCACCGCCAATGTCGCCGCCGACGACTTGGCCGCGATTGTGTTCACCACCGGCAGCACTGGTGTGCCAAAAGGCGTGCTGTACGAATATGGCATGTTCCAGGCCCAGTGCGCTGTGCTGCGCGATCACTTCCAGATTCAGCCGGGCGAAATCGAGATGCCGGCTTTTCCGCTGTTTGCGCTGTTCAATGTCGCCATGGGTGTCACCTCGGCCATCCCGCCGATCGACCCGACCCGCCCAGCCTCCTGCAACCCGGCGGAGGTGATCGCATTCATTGAAGATGTCCAGGTGACATCGACCTTTGGCTCGCCAGCAATTTGGGACAAGGTCACGCGCTACGCCCAGGCGGCCGGCCTGGGGCTGCCCTCGCTGCGGCGCGTGCTGATGGCGGGCGCACCGGTGCCGCAGGCCATCCACCAACGCTTTCTCGATTTGCTTTCGCCCGAGGCCAATACCTACACGCCATATGGCGCAACCGAGGCGCTGCCAGTGGCCTCGATCAGCGGGCGCGAGGTACTGCATGCCCACGCCGAGCGCGCCGATCCCACCGCCGGAACCTGCGTTGGGCGCGCAGTCCCCGGCGTGGATTTGAGAGTTATCGCCATTATCGACGCGCCGATTGCGCAGTGGGACGACGCGCTGGAACTACCAATCAATCAGGTTGGCGAGATTGTCGTCGCGGGCGCGATGGTCACGAAAACCTATCTGGCCCGGCCTGAAGCGACCAAGCTGGCCAAAATTCAGGATGGCGCGCGCACCTGGCACCGCATGGGCGATCTCGGCTACCTGGATGACAACGGCCGCCTGTGGTTCTACGGGCGTAAAACGCACCGCGTCATCACAGCGGCAGGGACGCTCTACACCGAGCCAGTCGAGCTTGTGTTCAACCAGCACCCGGCGGTGGCACGCTCGGCACTGGTGGGCATTGGCAGCACTGGCAGCGCGACCCCGATGATTGTGATCGAGCCGGCGGCGGGCCGCATGCCGCAGAGTAGAGCTGCGCGCGCGGCGTTCGTGGCCGAACTGCGCGACCTGGGAGCGCGCCATGCAGTCACCGCCAGGTTGACGACGTTTCTGTTTCACCCGTCGTTTCCGGTCGATATTCGCCATAACGCCAAGATATTCCGCGAGAAGCTGGCCGTATGGGCGGCCAAGCAAAACAAGCAGAGCCTGTTATGAAACAATCAACCAAACTTTTTCTCGACCTCGGCTTCGGCGCAGTGCTGCCGATTCTGGTGCTCAATTTTCTAACGCCAAGCGATCCAGCGACGCCGACCTTCGGCTGGATTACCACGCCGATCGCGTATGTGATTTCGGCGCTCATCCCAGTGGCCTGGGTCGCGATCGACCTGCTGTTCATCACGCGCAAGTTTAACTTTATCACCAGCTACATCGGCCTGGGCGCGATCATCAATGGTGCGCTGGCGTTCTGGTTCGTCGACGGCCTGCTGTATGCGCTCAAGGACAACGCGACGCTGCTGGTCACGACGTTGCTCTTCGCTATCTCGGCGCTGCTCGGCCAGCCCGTGTTCAGATTCTTCTTTGCCCAAGCGGTCGCGCCCGATACGCCAGCGCGCGAGGCATCGCTAGCCAAGCTGTTGCGCGAACCAGATATTCCGCAAAAGCTGCTGATTGCCACCTGGCTGGTGGTGCTGGCCAATATTCTGGTCGGCGTCATCAACTTTTTCTTGAACCTGAATATCGTGACTGCGGACTTCGGTACAACTGAATTCAATCAGCAGGTCGCGTATGTCAATGGCCTGACCCGCGTGATCCTGCCGATACCAAATCTGCTCGTGGTTGGCTGGGGCTTCTGGACGGTCTACCGTGAGATTTTCCGCCATCTGCCCAGCGAACCCGATAAGCCGCAACTCGAAAGCGATTTCTGGGAACTCATGCGGCTGCGCGAACAGTAGTTGCGCGGCTGAATCCCCGGGCTGTGGTTACGAAGCCCGCCGGCGCGGGCTAAATCATCGTCTTCAGCCCGCGCAGGCGGGCTTCGTCGTGCTAGCCAGCGGCTTCAGCCGCCAGGCGGGTCAGTTTGTTATCTGAAAGGTACACGATGCGCGCGCTGGTGACGGGTGGAAATGGTTTTATTGGCCGCTATATTGTCGAACAGCTGCTGGCGCGTGGCGACGAGGTGCGCGTGGTAGGACGGGGCGAGTACCCGAAGCTGCGCGCGCTTGGCGTCGAATGCGTGCGCGCCGACCTCGCGGCAGAGGCCCCGCTTGGCGCGGCGCTCACGGGCTGCGATGTCGTCTTTCATGTTGCAGCCAAGGCTGGCGTGTGGGGGCCGTGGCTGGACTACTACCGCAATAATGTGAGCGCTACCCAGCACATCCTGCGGCAGGCGGTGCGCGCGGGCGTGCCAAAGTTCGTGTTTACGTCCTCGCCATCAGTCGTGTTTGGCGCAGAAAGCGTGGAGGGAGCCGACGAGTCGCGCCCCTACCCGAGCCGGTATCTCGCGCCCTACCCACACACCAAGGCGCTGGCAGAACAGTGGGTGCTGCGCCAGCGCGATATCCTGACCACGGCGATTCGCCCACCGCTGGTCTGGGGGCCGCGCGACACCAACATTCTACCGCGCATCGTTGCACGCGCCAAGGCAGGGCGGCTGCGCCAGATCGGCGACGGTACGAATCTGGTGGATGTGACGTATGTCGAGAATGCCGCCGATGCACATCTAGCCGCCGCCGACCGGCTGCATGCGGGGTCGCCGCTTCAAGGGCGGGCCTACTTCATTGGCCAGGAGGAGCCGGTGCAACTGTGGACTTTTATCAACACACTGCTACGGCTGGTGGGCGTGCGCGAGGTGCCGACTAAGCCCGCGATTCCCTACGCGCTGGCCCACCAAGCGGCGGCGCTGATCGAGGACGGCTACCGCCTCACGCGCCAGCGCGAAGAGCCGCCCTTCACACGCTTGCTGGTCGCGCAGCTGGCCAACGCGCGCTATTTCGACCTTTCTGCTGCCCGCCGCGATCTCGGCTACGGCCCCCGCATCTCCACCGCCGAAGGCCTGCAACGCACCGCTGCCGCTTTATAGCATGTAGAAAGCGCATCTGATGACGCTATGCGTCATCAGATGCGCTTTCCTGGTTATTTTATGACGCATAGCGTTGTAGATTACGCATAGCGTCATTGTAAAGCTATCGACAGCATCTTTTTATTTGTAGCATGTCGATACATTTTGTGGTAAAGTATCGTCACCTTAGTATTCTAGACGATATATCGGAGGCGAACGTGCTATTTCAAAATGTTTCGATTGAGGCGGTCGCATACGAACTACCGCCGCATCGGGTGACATCAGCAGATCTAGAGGATCAGATCGCGCCAACCATGGAGCGGTTGGGCGTACCACAGGGCCGTATTGAGGAACTGGCTGGCATTCGCGAGCGCCGTTTCTGGGAGCCAGGCGCTATGCCGAGTGAGGTCGCCACCCTCGCAGCCCGCGCGGCAATCGAGCGGGCCGGAGTGGACTATCAGCAGATTGGCGCGATGGTCAGCACCTCGGTTTCCCGCGACTACATCGAGCCATCGACCGCCTGCCTCATCCACGGCAACCTTGGCCTTTCGTCAGCCTGCCTCAACTACGATATCAGCAATGCTTGTCTGGGCTTCGTCACTGGCATCGCCCACATGGCCATGATGATCGAACGGGGCGAGATCGAGTATGCGCTAGTGGTCAATGGCGAAAGTGCCCGCGAGGTGGTCGAGGCCACCATCCGCCGACTCCAGAACCCAAACTGCAATCTACAAACCTTCCGCGACAACTTCGCCACGCTGACAATCGGCTCCAGCGCCGTGGCTATGGTGCTTGGCCGCAAAGACCGCTCGAAAACTGGCCACAGTGTGAACGGTGTCGTCAGCCTGTGCGATACCACAAGTAACCGGCTGTGCTTGGGCCAGCCCGATTACATGAAGACCGACGCCAGCGCGCTGCTGGTCGCGGGCGTCAAGCTGGCCGCCGCCACCTGGCAAAAAGCCCAGGCCGAACTGCCGAACTGGAGCGACGCCGAAATCGCGCAGTATGCGCCGCACCAGGTCGGTTCGCGCCATAATGCCGCAGTCGCGCAGACGCTTGGCATGACCCCGGCCAAGGTGTATGTCAACTACACGACGCTCGGCAACATCGGCCCGGCGGCGGTGCCAGTCTCGCTGGCCCAAGCAGTCGATGCAGGGCGCGTCCACGCTGGCGATCAAATTGGCATGCTCGGTATCGGCAGCGGGATCAACTGCTCGATGATGAGCGTGACGTGGTGAGAAGCAGAGAACAAAGAACAAAGAATTAAAGAACAGAGAACAAAGAACCACCGGAATTCCGGTGGTTCTGCGTGTGTGTGTTCCCAGCGCTGAAGCGCCGAGCTATTTGGTTCACGG
>JACMIM010000017.1 GCA_014381165.1 Roseiflexaceae bacterium | reverse complement strand
TACCACCAAGACACCAAGGCACCAAGATCATAGTTTTCGATCTTGGTGCCTTGGTGTCTTGGGATCAGGGTGCTTCGCGAGTTGGTGTTCTGGTGATACGGCTACTTCGCCAGTTGGAGCTGCCGCTGCCGTAGCTCTTTCATGCCTACCATCTCCTTGCGCTCCTCGTCCCAGAGCTTCAGGGCAAAGTAGCTCACGCTCGAACGTAGCGTGATCGTGGTGGCCTCTTGAAAGCGCGGGTGCGCGTTATGAACGGCTTCCAGATTGTAGTTAGGAATACGTGGGCTGAGGTGATGGATGTGATGGAAACCGATGTTGCCGGTAAAGAACTGGAGTACACGCGGCAGCTTGAAGTAGGAACTGCCCTGCATGGCCGCCTCTTCGTAATCCCACTCCTCGTGGCGTGCCCAATACGTATCCTCGAACTGATGCTGGCAGTAGAACAACCAGATCGCCGCAGCGCCGGCCAGAATCGCCACTGGCAACTGGATAAGCAAGTAGTTCCAAAAGCCCATTGCAAACGACAGCGCCACGGTGATCAGCAGAATTGCCAAATTGGTCAGATGAATACTGCGTTGCTCGCGCGGGCCGGTGCCGGCTGGCACGAGCCGGTGGCCAATAATAAAGGTGTAGACCGGGCCAACTGTTAGCATGACGATCGGGTTGCGGAATACGCGGTAGCGAAACTGCTGAAATGGCGAAAGCTTGAGAAACTCCTGCACCGTCAGCGTCTCGATATCGCCGTGGCCGCGCCGATCGAGGTCGCCACTGGTCGCGTGGTGCATTGCGTGGCTATGCGTCCACTGCTGGTAGGGCGTGAAGGTCAGGACGCCGCACACAAAGCCGACCAGATTATTCCAGCGCTTCGACTTGAAGAACGAGCCGTGCCCACAATCGTGGAAGATGATGAAGACACGAACCAGAAAACCGCTCGCCAGCACGGCCAGCGCAAACGTCAGCGGGTAGGAAAAGCGGATAGTCCAGGCCATGAGGCACCAGAGCGCGACATACGGCACAAATGTAGTGATCAGCTGCCCGATGCTGGCATTCAGCACTGATCGCTGGTAAGGGGCGGTAACGGTCTTCCAGCTTTTGTCGGCAGGCGCTCCTGAGGCGTTCTCGACCATTCGTATCTCCTTAGACGGTGTATCAAGCAGTTTGCGTTCCGATGGTAGGATAGCCTGTTCACGCGCCGACGCCTAGTGTCATCGTTACCGTTTGTAGTTGCATTCATCTTGCCGCTGAACCGTGACCAGATCACGTGCATTCAGAACACTGCGGCAAACGTCGATCAGGTGGAGGGGCGCACGGAATGGTATGCCCAGCCAAGCCCAATCGACAGGATGACATCACCGAGTGAGGCGATCACCAGCCAGCCGGTGGCAATTCCTTCGAGCCAGGCCACAAGTACAAGCAGTACAAATCCAAGCTTGCCCAGCGCCGCCAGCAGCATAACGCCACGGTTTTCAGTCGGCGCACGGCTGCTGATCAGCAGTACCACACCAACGATGCCGACAAACAGCCACAGCGCCCACACATGGAACCGTAGCACGTCGGCTCCGAGCGGCGGGCGGGAGGTAAATAGGAGGGGCAGCAACTGATTGGCAGCGGCGAGCATGACTACCGCTGCAATAACATTGAAGCAACCAGCACCGACCAGGAATGGCGCAACCCAGGATGGATGATTCCGATTGGCGAGCTGTGATTGCATGCTTACCCCGTGTACGGTCTACAGTGCCCATTTGCGCTGAAACGTTCGCACAGCTGCACCCGCCAGCGCTTGCCCATGGCCAAAACAAACTGCGCTCACTTGTTCCTGGGCCAGCTTTGCCAGCGAACGGCGCGCTTCCGCGAGGTCGTCATACACAATGCTGTAGCCTAGGCCTACCACGTTGCTGCACGCATCGGCGGCAAAGAGCAGGCCGCCATCGTGTTGCAGCACAAACGCAGTATGTCCAGCACTATGACCTGGTGCGTGGATAGCTCGCAGCCCAGCGGCGATGTGCTGCCCATCGCCATCGCCAATTTCGTGCGCGACAACGGCGATGGGCACTTGCGCGGGCACGTTTTTGATCAGCACGCGGAACAACACCTGATTAAGCAGCCCTGGTGCTGGCCTCGAGCGAACCAGGGGTTGGCTGATGTAACGCGCGCATTCGTTATCACCGAGGTCGCGCAAGGCCCGAATTCCGTGACCACGTTTCTACCACTGCTTGACCGCTAGCCGAGCAGGGCGTAGGACAGACGGCACAGTTGCCACGGCGGCGCGAACGGAGTTTCCCGCCCTTGCGCCGCCCTAGTAATGTACAAAAGCCCCTAGATGCGGGGAACCGCCCACATCTAGGGCTTCATGCCACAGCGTTTACCCCACGATTTCGCGCAGCGCCGCCAGCAGCCGCTCGATCTCGCCGGTGGTGTTGTAGTGAACCAGGCCAATTCGCAGCATGCCGCCATCAGCCTGGACGCCGAGCCGCTCGGCTAGGTTGATCGCATAGTAGTTGCCGTCCCAGGCGAAGATGCCACGCTGGCCAAGCGCTTCGGCCAGCGCGCGCGGCGTGAAGCCAGCCACCCGCACCGACACAGTTGGCGTGCGCCACTGAAAGCGCTCCGGCTCGCGGATGCCATAGAAGGTTAGGCCTGGAATCGCCAGCAACCCGGCGACCAGCTGTTCGGACAGCCCGCGCTCGTACTCCTGAATCGCCGTCATCGCCGCGACAAGTGCAGATCGCCGCGTTCCAGGAGTTGCATGTTGAACTCCCAGCGCAGCCAGGTATTCTACTGCCGCCGTCACGCCAGCCATGCCCTCGTGGTTCTTGGTGCCGGTTTCCCAACGGTCGGGCGCGGCATCGCCGGCGGGGCGCACTTTGTACGGGCGCAGACGTTCCAGGTGTTCGCGCTTGCCGTAGATCGTGCCCATATGCGGCGCGAAGAACTTGTAGGGCGAGCAGGCCAAGAAGTCGCAATCCAGCGCGCGCACGTCGATCGGGCCGTGTGGCGCGTAATGCACCGCGTCGATGAAGGTCAGCGCGCCGACGTGCTTGGCGAGCCGCACCACCTCCGCTACATCGTTGACGGTGCCGACCGCGTTGGAAGCATAGCCCACCGCTACCAGCTTGGTGCGCGGGCCGATCAGCCGCCGCATGTCGGCCATGTCCAGCGTGCAATCCTCGACATCGATATCGGCAACCTTGATCAGCGCGCCGCGCTCCTCCAGCGCCTGCCAGGGTGCGAAGTTGGCGTCGTGATCGAGCCTGGTCAACACAATCTCATCGCCAGGTTGAATTTCGCGGCCGATGCTGCGGGCCAGCGCAAAGGTCAACGTGGTCATGTTCGCGCCAAAGATCACCTCGTCGGGGTCGCAGCCCAAGAGATCGGCCATGGCCTGGTGAGCTTCTTCGATCACCTGATCGGTGCGCTGGCTGGTCAGGAATGCACCGTGGGTGTTGGCGTTGGCGCGCAGCAGGTAATTGCCGACGGCGTCGGCCACGCCCCTCGTAACCTGGGTGCCGCCAGGGCCATCGAAAAAGACGGCGGGCTGGTCATTCACGGTTTCGGCCAGCGCTGGGAACTGAGCGCGAATCCAGTCGAGATCGAGTGCGGGCATGTGCATTCCTTTAGATCTTTACAAATAAACTCATACACGTCGCCGCCGGTAAGCTAAAGCTCACGGCTAGCGATACGAAGCCCGCCTGCGCGGGCTGTCCAGATTAAAGAGTAACTATTCACAAGCGGGCTTTGCTTGGTGTGCGTGCGGCGTCACGCTGGCCCGCGCAGCCCTTTCGCGCGCAGGTGCGCGTCGAGCCAGGCAGCGTCGTCGTCGGCAAGTTCGGGCGGCGGCGGATCGGCGCGATACTCAACCTGAAGGTCGTAGCGAGCGTTACGATAGACCTGCTGGACAACCTGGGTCAGCGACAGAACCACGTCGGGATCGGGGCGGCGCAACGGCACCGGCAGGGTAGGCAGCGGCGCACGCAGCGCGCACGGCCAAATCGCGCCCTCGGGCCAGCGGTCAGTACGGTTCAAAAAGACGAAGTATGGTGCGGCGGGCAGCGGCGCTGGTCGGGCCAGGTGCGGCCGCCGCCCGCCGCGCAATAGGTCGATTTCAAGCAAGTTGGCATCGCTGCGGAACAGCTCCTGCCGTTTTTTCTCATACGCATCGGCGCTGTCGACGCCAGGGCGCTTGTTGACCGGCGAGAGCAACTCGATCGCCGTGACAAGCGTGTCGTCGTCGATCGCGCGGATTTCGATTCGGGCGTAGCGGGTTGGTATTTCCATCACGGCGGTTCCCAGCAGCGGCGGAGCATCCACAACCGCTGTGGCACGCGATGGTTGGGACAGATCGCGCTCGTAGACGCCAATATCAGGCACGATAGCCCGGCGCGTCGCCGTGATATCGATGTTTTCAAGCGCAATATAAGGTGTGATCTGTGCAATATAACGCGGCACAAGCTGCGGCTGAAGCTGATCGCGAATGGCAGCGATGAACCCCGCGTGAACATCAGGCCAAAGCGTTGGCAGCTCAAGGTAGGGATCCATACTGGGGAAGGGTGGTTCCATCGTGGCACATCCTTTCAGTTGATACGGCCATGATACCACGCC
>JACMIM010000157.1 GCA_014381165.1 Roseiflexaceae bacterium | reverse complement strand
TTAGTTCCTTGCCCGCCGCAGGCGAAATGACAGCGCTTGGGTAACTGCGTAACTTCTAAATTGTTTAATTTTTTTGGTGCTCTGCACCAAAAAATTAAAAAAACAGATAGATATTCCAGGCTGCCGCAGGCTAAAGCCGCCAACTGCGTAAGTCCTATCGATGTTCCTACTGTCATGGTAGCGCAATCAGGCGTTCAGCACTCGCGATTGCCGCTGGCAGTTGCTGCGGATTGGCCAGCCCGCCCTGCGCCAGCGCCGGCTGGCCGCCGCCACGCCCGCCGAACGTGGCCAGCACCTGCTTGAGTACAGCGCCACAGTCGATCTCGGCCCCTTTCGGGCGGGCCAGAATCAGCTGGGCTTGCTCGCCACTGCTGGCCAGCAGCGCCACACAGCCAGCGGCGGCGATGCTGGTTGCCAGCAGGCGCAGCTCCTCAAGCGGGCGTGGGCCAAAGACCTGCCGCACAAGGCACAGCGATCCAATCGGCAGCGCCTGTGCGATCAGCTCGGATGCCTCATACTGTAGCAACCGCACATTGGCCTGGGCCAGCTGTTTGCGGCTGCGCTGTTCGGCTTCACTCAGCCTGGCCACCGCAGCGCCAACTTCGTCCGCAGCGCAGCTGAACTGGGCTGCCAGCTGCTGGACGAGCGTGTCGCAGCGCTGGTAGTCGCGCCCCGCGCGCCCGCCGCACAGAAACTCCACGCGGGTCAGCTTGCCCCGGCGCTCGCTGCGCCGTATGTGCAGCATGCCGATGCCGCCGGTCGATCGTGGGTGAGTTCCGCCGCAGGCCGAGTGGTCGAATGTGCCAATCGAAACAACGCGAATGTTGTGGGAAACGCTGGGCGGTCGGCGCAGTGCCAGGCTCGCCAGCTGCTCGGAATCGACAAAGCGTGCCAGCACCGGCAGGTCATCCCAGATAAGCTGGTTGACCAGCGCCTCGGCCTGGGCCGCCTGATCCGGATTGAACGACCCGTCAAGGTCGATTGTCACCACGGCAGCGCCAAGATGAAATGCCACCGTCGGCAGGGCGAAGTGCCGCTCCAGCACAGCCGACAGCAGGTGTTGGCCACAGTGCTGCTGCATGTGGTCGAGCCGCCGCGCCCAGTCGAGCTGGCCTTGCACAACGTCTGAATCTATCCCCCCGGCCAACTGGTGCCAGACTGCACCGTCCTCGACCTGCACATCCAGCACGGCAATGCCGCCGAGTGTGCCGTGGTCGGCAGGCTGGCCACCACCTTCAGGGTAGAACGCGCTTTGATCAAGCGCAACCTCGTGGCGGCCGTCGCGCTCGCGCCGCGCCACTACCTGCGCCGAGAAGGCAGTCAGATAAGCGTCAGCGAAGTAAAGGCGCCGTGTAGGCATGGTATTTCCTTGCTCACGCCCGCCCTAGCAGGCTAAACATCGGTTCAGCCCGCGCAGGCGGGCTTCGTAACCCCAGCCAGCGGCTTCAGCCGCGCGGCTACCGGCGGGTGTGGCGTACACACTTGTGCGCCGCCACCACGGCCACCGGATGAATCCGGCGTCGGATACACCAAACGCGCTGAAGCGCGTTGGAGGCAATTGAACGCGCTTCAGGGCGTTTTGGAGGGCAGCAGCCGGTTTAAACCCGCCTGATGCGCCTGCCATCCATGCTATGATACAGTATCGTTTTGTTGATACGAAAGAGCATGCAACCACAAACCTTCAATGCTGCGGCGCTCGACCCCTACGCCGAACGGATCACTACCGGCGTTGCGCTGCTTGGCGGCGTGCTGATGCTGCCAGCGCTGTTCTCGCTGCTCAGCGGTATTCGCGCTGGCGCTGTGATCGTGGCGGTAGGCGTCGCAGCCGCACTCGCCGCATTTCTGTTGCTCTCGTATGCCTTTCAGCCAACTCGCTATGATCTAACCGCCGATGCGCTGATCGTGCGGCGGCGGCTGGCGCGGCGGCTGTCGGTGCCATACAAGGAGATTCTTGGCGTCTCCGAGGCGGCGGCGATGGCCGATCTGCCGCGGGTTGGCCTGCGCCGCTCCTTCAACGCGGGCGTGTTTGGCTATGCTGGGCCGTTTCAGCTTGCGCCATATGGGCGCGTGTTCCTGGTGGCGACCAATCGGGAGAAAATGGTGGCGGTGGCCCGCGTGGCTGGCCCGCCACTGCTGCTCAGCCCGGCCCGGCCTAAGCCCTTTGTCGAGGCCGCGCGCGAAGCACTGACCCGTTAAGCTCGTACAACTTTACCACCAAGACTCCAAGAAGCGTGTTCGCGTTGCCACCACGCCCGCCCGGCGGCTAAAGCCGCGGGCTTGGTTCCCCCAGCCAGCGGCTTCAGCCGCGCGGCGGTCGGCAGAAACGATGGTTAGCCCGCGCAGGCGGGCTTCGTAATCCCAGCCAGCGGCTTCAGCCGCGCGGCGGTCGGATTGATGATTACGGGTATGTGGAACTGTTGCTACGATGAAATTTCCCTTGACCGACCAGCTTGTGCTGCCATGCCAGCTTACACGAATCGTACCGGGCGCATTGCACGCCGACGGACGGCGCTACCTGCCCACGCTTGTCTTGCGCCTGGCCGACGGCTTCGAGCTTGGCGTGGTCGACCGGCACCATCGAGTTGGCCCCGAACAGGCGGGCCGTGTGGGCGTGGCACGGCTGGTTTTTCTGCTCAGCCGCATTCGCCAACAGGTTGCGCCATTCCATCAGGGGCTACAGGCAGCGAGTGGTGCCAACCCGCCACACATGCGCCCGCTGGCGGCGGGAAAGCTGCTGGCTGTGCCAAGCTGGCAACACGGGCGCGGCGTGCTGCCCTATGAAACGCTCTACACCGAGTTGCTGCTCGATCTTGGCGTGGGCGTGGTGGGCGTGCGTACCAACGCGACTGCGCCAAGCATCGCCGCCTTGCTCGGCACCGACCAGTTGCATCCCGGTGATTGGGTTACACTTGATCGCTCGCGCATCGATATTCTGGGTTTTGAATCGTGATCGAATGTATTCCCAACTTCAGCGAAGGCCGCAATTCGCAGGTCGTCGACGCGATTGCAGATGCGGTGCGCGCCGTCGCTGGTGTATATGTGCTCGATCTGCACAGCGATGCCGACCACAACCGCAGCGTGCTGACCTTCGCCGGTGATGCTGGCGCAGTGAAAGAGGCGGCCTTTCGGGCTGTCGAGGCGGCGGCACTGCTGATCGATATGCGCCAGCACAGCGGCCAGCACCCCCGCATCGGGGCGACTGACGTGCTGCCGTTTGTGCCACTACGCGACGCAACCCTGGCCCAGTGTGCCGAGATCGCGCGCGCGGTTGGTCGTCGGGTCGCCGACGAATTGCATATCCCGGTGTATTTCTATGGCGCTGCTGCCAGGGCGGCAGAACAACGCGAGCTGCCAGCGCTGCGCAAGGGCGAGTACGAAGCACTGCGCGAGCTGATCAAGAGCGACCCAGCCCGCAGGCCCGATTTTGGCCCGCGCGAGCTTGGTTCGGCTGGCGCGACTGCGATTGGTGCGCGCCCACCGTTGATTGCCTATAATCTGTTCCTCAGCACGGGCGATCTGCGCATTGCAAAGCAGATCGCCCGCGCCGTGCGTGGCTCCTCGGGCGGGCTGCGCGGCGTGCGCGCACTTGGCATGCTGGTAGGTGGGCGTGCCCAAGTTTCGATGAATCTGATCGATTTTCGCAGCACACCCGTACACCGCGCAGTCGATCTGGTCGTGCGCGAGGCCGCGAATTATGGCGTGCTGGTGATGGGCGGCGAGCTGGTTGGCCTCATGCCGGAGGACGCGCTGATCGACGCTGGGCGCACGCGCTTGTACCTGCCGCAGCTTGGCGATGCGCAGGTGCTGGAGCGTCGGCTGGCCCAGGTGATCGCCGAGCAGCGGCGCAGCAAAACGCTACGCGAACGGCTCCAGGAACGGGCCGAACAGCAACGCGGCGACCATGATTACACAGCGGCACCGCTGCAATCTGAGCTCGATGCTATCTGGATGCACTCCGTCCAGGCGCTGGCAGCGTCGGTCGGCGATCTCTCGATCGCCGATCTGCCAAACCGGGTGCGCGCCATGCTGCGCGTGCTGTCGCGCGATCTGCTCGATGGGGTAAACGCCGAGCGCAGTGGCAGTGCCGATCGTGCCCAGGTGCTGCTGCTCATGGCTCGCCGCGCCGTAAAGGCCGCCGAAGTGCTGGATGTCAGCGCCATCGATACTATTTCCAGCGCTCGCGCGGCGGTGATCGTCCACTTGGCCCACTCGGTTGTGGCCACTGCGCGGCTGCGGGCGCTGGAACTGCTGCCAATGCTCGACGAACGCCAGCGCGCACTGCTCATCCAAGAGTTCAACCTGTCTGCTCAACGCGCCCGCGACCTGCTAGCCCAGGTCGACCCAGTGACCTAGGATTGTACAAAGGGTGGTATGCTAAATGCTACGAGACGAAGAGGTGAACGCACGCATCCAGGGTGTTGCACTCGTACCCGGAGCACGCAGGTTCTCCTGCGGCGAGATGCCAACATCCCGCGCTGTGTTGACGTAAACCAGAGATTGTGATAGAGTACACATACTCTGCAATGAGGATTCTTGATAAGAAAGGAACAGCGAATGTTCTCGAAGGTACGGATGCTCGTGGCCGGCGCAGCGATTGCGACCGCGCTAACTCTGACGGCGTGTGGTGGTGCTGGTACTGGTGGCGGTGGCGGTGGTGTAGTGCTTGACACTGGCGACGGGCTACAGTACGTGCAGACCGCTCTGACGCTGCCGGCAACCGGTGGGACGGTCACGTTTAACAACAAATCGGCGGGCCTGCAGCACAACTTTGTGCTGGCAAACGGTGGTGACGACGTGGCAGCGCAGGTCAACGCCGCTGGTCAGGCCAACGCGACGACCTATGTTGCGGCTGGTGATCCGAATGTGGTTGTCAACTCGGCGCTGCTCAACAGCGGCGCGAACGAGGCGGTGACAGTTCCGGCGCTAGCGGCGGGCACCTACACCTACCTCTGCACCTATCCTGGCCACTACGATGCTGGTATGAAGGGCGTGCTGACG
>JACMIM010000156.1 GCA_014381165.1 Roseiflexaceae bacterium | reverse complement strand
GGCGAACGCAATAAGTGGGCCGTTTCAAGCAAGCTCTGTAACTCATCGGCAGCGATAAGCGCAACATCCGCCGCCCCGCGACGCTGAATAATAATGATCTCGCGGTCGTCGGTAACACTATCAAGTAACTCAGCAAAATTGGCACGCGCTTGGGTATACGTGGTTTGAATAGTCATGACACCCCTTTATGTTGTACAGATATACTGTACAATAGAAGGAGATAAGCGTCAAGACAGAGTGCGGTGTTTGATTTGCGCCCTTGGCTGCGCTACTCGAACACGAGCGCCGCAGCCTGGGCCTCGATGCCTGGGCCACGCCCATACACCAGGTAGAGCGGTCGGCCATCCTGTGGAATTGGCGGGCCGCTGCGCAGCAAACGCGCGTCGGGGCCGAGCGCCTGAATCCCGGCAGCGGCCAGTGCTGGGTCGATGTCGCCGGGCAGCAGCAGCAGCGCTCGCTCGCCAGGGGCAGGTGAAAGCGCAGCCCCATCGAACCAGCCGACTGGCGCATCGTTCAGCAGCAGCGTGGTGGTCTGGCCGACCCGCCCTTCTGCAAGCACGCGCCACAGGTAGATTTGTGTTTCCTCGCCGGGCGCGGCGCTGGCTCGATGCGCCGCGCGCGCCAGCACGCTACGCTGGGTTTCGAAGCTGGAATAGAACTCGGCCAGATCGCCAGTCACGCGGAAGTACAACCCAATATTCCAGGCCGCCATGGCGACCAGCAGCGCTGCCAATGTAGCGCGGCCTCGCCATGCTTGGGGAGATTCTTTCACCACCAAGGCACCAAGACGCCAAGGTTTCAAGAGCTGATACGTTCCGACAGTTGCCTGATTCCAGTCTGTTCTTGGTGTCTTGGTGTGTTGGTGGTTACTCGTGAAATAATATCCAAGCAGCGTCTCAAAGCCAATACCAACCAGTGCGCAGGCCGGCGCAAGCGCAGCGATCGTGCGCATGGCGTGGGGCGCAGCATCGCTGAACACGCCGGGCAGCAGGCCCAGGCCCAGCCAGAGCAACAGCGCCGCCGCGCGCAGGTCGCGGCGTTTCAGCAGGCAGGTGGCCAGGCCCACCAGCAACAGTGCGCCGCTAAATGGATCGAGCATAGGGCGGAAGGCCGCGTAGTGGCGCGGGTTCTGGTCGCCGCGCACATGCCACATCAGCGCGTGCGCCTGCACCTGCTGCTCCAGCACGCCAAGTGGTGCTATTGGCACAGCATCAGGACTGTTGAAGATACTCACCCGCTCGAAGCGCTTGGTGAAATCCTGCTGATTGGTCAGCGCATAGTACCCGAGCGGCGCGGTGATCAGGCCAAAGGCGAGCAGGGCAGCCAGCAGCGGCCAGGCCAAAGTACGCAGTGCGGATTGCAGATTGCGGATTGCGGATTGCGAATTGCGCGGCGTAACACCCCGTAGGGGCGAAGCATTTGCCTCAACAGACCGCGCCGCCGCCGCTCGCCGCACTGCAATCGCTTGACCAGGCGTGGCCTGCTCGCCAGCAGCAAATGCTTCGCCCGGCGTAGCCCGTGGTGCGTCGTGGGTGTTCTGCCATTCGCCCACCCGTACCAGCGCAAACAACCCCACGATCAGCGGCGCGATCCGGCCAGTATGGTACGTGTACATGGCCAGTCCGGTAAACATGCCGCCGGCCGCCGCCCATGCGATTCTGCCAGCCCTCAGCCCCCAGCCCCCAGCCCCCAGCTGTTTATCACCTTCACCGAGCGCACGCCAGACACAGCCAATTGCCAGTAGCGTCAAGAGTGGATCGAGAATGACCGGGAATGTCCAGCGGCTCATGTACAGCGACCACGCGGAAACGGCCAGCGCAAACGCAGCGGCGAGTGCGGCGGTACGGCCAAATAGCGGGCGCAGCGCGAAATGCAGCGCCAGCGGTGTCAGCGCGCCGGCCAGCGCCGGTACGATCCGCAGCGTCCACAGATCAGCGCCGAACAGGCCGATCGGCGCGGCGATCAGGTAGAACAGCAGTGCGGGCAGATCGACCTCGGCGACATACACTGGCCTAAAGCTGGCATCCTGCCAAATGCGCAGGCCCAGCAGCGCGTGGTAAACTTCGTCGCGCCAGAGCGCCAGCGGCTGGTCGTTCAGCCGAAACAGCCGTGCGGCCAGCGCGACAAGCAGAATCGCCCCTAATGTGAGCATCCCCCAATAGCCTGGCGCTTCAGCTTCGGGTAACGCGCTGGATCGATAGGTCGCTGGCCGTGCGCCGCCAGCCGCCAGCCGCCAGCCGCCGAGCAGGGCCACCCCCAAACCAGCCCAGGCTGGCACGGCGTCCATCCACAACAATGTGATTGCCGTACTTGTTACACCCAGCGTAATTAGTGGTAGGACTGGCTGCACCGCGCGCCGGGGTGTTTGAAGCGCGTTTCGTGCCGATGCTATCAGCAAGCAGGCCGCCGCCCCGCCGAGTAGCGGCCAGGATGTGGGCAGCAGAAAACCAAGTGTCTGTGGGCTGTGCGCCTGGGCTAGGGCGAGTGCAAGTGCGCCCGCCGCGCCGATACCCATTGCCAACGCTATGCGTAGGCCAATCTGACGCAGCGTTAGCGCCAGTGCAGCGGGCAGGGCGGCCAGGAATGCAGCGCGGGCGAACAGCGGCCAGGTTGTAGGACTCTGCCGCATGCTGAAGGTACTCACGGTGATGCCAAGCCGTCGGCTTTCACCCGTTGGCGTGAAGATCGTGCCGGTGAAGCCGATCCGCTGGCGACCGTGGCTGTCCTGCGCTGGCTTGGCCAGCAAATGGTAGATGCGTGGCTCGCGGGCAATTGGGAATACGCCGCCCGCCGCCGTGCCGTTTAGCCGCAGCTGCGCCTCGGGCACACCTGGCGGGCGCGTGGCACTGGCGTGCAGGGCAACGATCGCTGGGCCGTCACTGGTCGCGCCGAAGATCGCCGCGCCCCAATCGCCCGCACTCCAGCGGAAGGCTGTAGCGCCGGACTGCTCTAGCGGACCCAGGCCATAGAAAAAGCGCGCGGCGTCGGCAGCATCGGCGTTGCGCGCCAGGAGCTGTGGTGCTGCGGCGATCACGCTGGCACAGATCGCCAGCAGCCCGAGTGCAAACAGCGGCCAGCGCAGCCAATCGACCTGGCGCAGCAGCGCGGGGCGCGAAACGTGTGTCATGAGTATGTGGTCTCAGGTCAATAGAATCGCGCTAGTGTAGCACGAAGCCCGCTGTTACGATGCGAAACGCGCTGAAGCGCGTTGGAGTAATACAACGCGCTTCAGCGCGTTGCGCGTATCAGACGCCGGATTCATCCCGCGGCCGTGGTGGCGGCGCAAATGTTTGTGCTGCCTGCTCAACCCGCCCTGCGCAGTTCGCCCAGCCCAATAGCCCGGCGCTTCAGCGCCGGGATCTGCCGCGCCGGGATTTCCCGCGCCGAAAGCTCCAACGCTAGGAATGAATTATAATAAGTGCTTCTATCTCTGTGTTGAGGAGTT
>JACMIM010000016.1 GCA_014381165.1 Roseiflexaceae bacterium | reverse complement strand
TGCTGGCACCTAGCTTTGGCATTGTTGGCGTTACACTGGCCTTTGGGCTGGCGCGGGTTGCCGCCGGGCTGTGGGTGACAGCGCGGGGCGTCGATCTGCTGGGGCTGCGCTGGCCCTGGCGCTTCACACTCCAGGTGCTGCTGGCCACTGGCGCGATGGCGGCGGTTGTGGCCGGGCTGGCGCTGCTCCTACCGCCCTTGCCCGCTGATGCAAACCTGGTCGGGCGGCAGCTCACGCAGCCGCTGTTGTTCGGCATTGCCAGCGTGGGCGGGCTGACGCTGCTTGGCGCGCTACGACTAACCGGTGGCCTCGACCCGGCGGACAAGGTGCAGCTGCTCAAATTAAAGCTCCCCGGCAAAAAGTGGCTGACCAGAATTGTCTAGAGAACTGAGCGCACGCATGATTAGGTTCCGCTCACAGCGCTGGGTGCTGGTTCGAATCTGCTGGTTTGTGCTTGTCGTCGCCACCGCTGGCGTCGGCGTCCAACTTGTTAGCTTGCGTCCACTCGAGTATGTTTTGCCGCCGGAGGACAAGCTCGATATTTGGGCCGAAGGTATCACGACCGAAGAGCGTGGCGATGGCAAAATCTTTCGCTGGTTTCACACCTACACCTATCTCGACCTTCAGGGATTGAGCGCCGCCGACCATCGGCTCACCCTGCTTGTTCACGAGCGAGCAGCCGCGCCGCGCCAACTGCGTGTAGCGCTAGACAATACAATGCTCCTCGACAGCACGCTCCGGCCCGGCTGGCAGCTGCTGCATGTGCTTGTTCCAGCCAGCGCGATTGACGCCGGTGGCCTTGGCCGAATAGAAATCATTGTTCCAGCGCTTGAACCTGGCAATATCCTGGGCGTGGCCGTGGCGCGCTTTGAAATCGCCCAGCTGACCCATGGCCACCTGACGAGCGGGCTGCTGCTGAACATGGTCAGCTGCGCCGCGCTGTTTGCGCTGATGCTCTTGATCTCCGCGCTGCCCTTGCGCGAGGCCTCGCTGCTGGCGGCGCTGGGCATTGGCTTGCTGGTGGGTGCGCTCGGCCTGTGGCGGGTGCCAACTGCGGTAGCCCTGCCCATGCTTGCGCGCACACTGCTGATCGCGTGTGGATGTGCGCTCGTCTGCCGCTTGGCGCTGCTGCGAATCTGGGATGCTCAACAGCCGTGGCTTGGGCGAACGGTGGCGCTGGTCGCGATCCTGTTCACGCTGCATGCCGCTGGCATGCAGGTGTTCCGTTTCATCGACATCGATCATATTGCCCGCGCCAATCATGTGCTGGCGATCGCGCAGGGCAACCAGGCCGGCGTGCAAGCCGTGCTCTCGAATCAGTATGAATGGGGCATCACTGTGGTGCCCTACTCGCTCTGGAGTTACTACCTGCTGCTGCCGCTCACCGCGTGGTTTCAGCACTCAGGCACACTGACGGTGGCGCTCAAAATCGTAGTGAGCCTTATTCACGCAACAACACCACTGCTGCTGTACGCACTTGTTCAACTGACCAGCGGCGCGCCGCGCGCAGGCTATTATGCTGCGCTGGTGTTTGCAGCCCTGCCGCTGACGCATTTGTACCATCACGATGGCAGCTATCCGACGATTATTGGGATATGGTTTGTCGCATTGGCGCTGCTGGCGTTCACGCAGCTTGGCCGTCAAATCCCGTCGCCTACGATCTGGCGCTGGTACACTTTGGCGATCTTCGTCGTGGCAGCGGCAATGCTGATGTATGTCACACACGCGCTGTTTCTGCCGTGTATGCTCGCTGCAGCCGGCGCGTTTGCCGCCCTGCGTGAGCGTAATCTTCATGCGTTGCTGCTGCGCCGTTCTGTGATCGTGTGTGTGGCAGCCGCTGGCCTGAGCCTGCTGCTGTATTATGGGCAATTCATTGCGCCCATGCTGATGGCGGCCGTTGCCCGCCTGCAAGAAACCGAGCGCCCTGGCCACAGTGGCGTGCTGCCAGCGGCGCTGGTTGGCCCGTTCTGGTTGCAAGTGTGGGGTCACACGCGCGTGCTGCCATTGCTTTTGGCGGCGTGGGGCCTGATCGTTTTGCTACGCCGGGGCGAACACACCGGCGCAGCGCTTGGGATTGGCTGCCTCGCGCTGCTGGGTATTGGTGCGGTTGTGGATGTGTACTTTAATCTTTGGAATAAACACTGGTACTTTCTGCTGCCAGCACTTGCATTGTATGCCGGTCACGGTTGTGCCGATCTGGGCGCGCGCGCTGGCTTCAACTGGCCGCGCATCCTCCCAGCAGCGCTTGCCGTGCTATGCGTTGCCAGCGCCTGGGCCTGGATGTCGCGCGTGTTTCTGTACCAGTGGTCGCTGTGGAGTATCTAACGTGGCAACCAAGCACCTGCGGATTGCGCTCTACAACCTAACCACAACCACCAAGGTTGGCGGCGTGGAATCGTTTGTCTGGGATCTGGCGCGCGAGCTAGCACGGCGCGGCCACGCGGTCACGATTTTCGGCGGCGTGGGCGCAGTGCGTGAACATGTGCCGGGCGTGCGCGTGCTGCTGTTTCCGGCGCTGCCACGCACGTTTTGGCGCACGCTACCCTTGCTACGCCGCGCGTATGCTGAAACTAAGCTGCTGGAGCGGCTTTCGATGGCAATCGCGGCGCTGCCCGAATTAGTGCGCGGCGGCTATGATATCGTCCACATCCAAAAGCCCTACGATCTCGCCCCCACGCTGCTAGCCCGCACACTCGGCGGGCCGCGTGTGCTGCTGGGCTGCCATGGCGAGGATTTCTACCGGGGCGACCGCTGGCTCGCCCGCCAGGCCGATGGTGCGGTCTCGTGCAGCGCATTCAACGCCCAAACAATCGCCGCACGCTATGGCTTTACGCCCCGTGTGGTCTTCAATGGTGTCGACACGCAGCTGTTCCAGCAGGTGCCCGCCGACCCGTCGATACGCCCAGCGGGTATTCCAGCCGCTGCACCGCTGCTGCTGTTCGTGGGCCGGTTGCAGCCCTGGAAAGGCGTGGAATACGCCATTCGCGCGCTTGCTGCAATCCCGCGCGCCGCACTGCTGATCGCTGGCGAGGGCGTCGACCGGCCCCGGCTGATGGCGCTAGCCCACGAGTTGGGCCTGAGCGAGCGGGTGCGCTTTCTTGGCCAAGTGCCGCGCGCCCAACTGCCACGTTATTTTTCGTCGGTCGACCTGCTGGTGGCGACCAGTTTCGCCAGCGAGACCTTTGGGATTGGGCTGGTCGAAGCGCAGGCCTGCGGGCTGCCGGTGGTCGCCACGCGCTTTGGCGGCTTTCCTGAAGTGGTAAATGACGGCGCGACTGGTCTGTTGGTGCCGCCACAAGATTCCAGCGCGTTAGCTATAGCGATCACTACGCTGCTAGCCGACCCAGTCCGCCGCCAGGCCATGAGCAGCGCTGCGCCAGCTTGGGCGGCGCAGTTCAGCTGGCAGCGCGTGGCCGATCGGGTGGAGCAGAGCTACGACGAGATGACGAGATGACAAGGTGACAAGGTGACAAGGTGACAAGATGACAAGGTGACAAGATGACGAACCAAACTCTCATCTCGTCATCTTGTCATCTTGTCACGTAATGATAGAGACCATCCCATGCACATCCTCATCCTCGGCCTCGGCGGTGTCACGCGGCAGTTTCACAACTGGCCTGAGCGCACACTAGGCCAGGCGCTGGTCGCCGCCGGCCACCAGGTTACGGCGATCACTTACCACCAGCCAGCCCAGCCGCATTTGGGCCTGAATGAGCGCGTCGAGCAGATCGATGGCATCACGGTCTATCGGGTCACGCCAACATTCTTTCCAGCGATCGAGCTGCTGAACCTGCTGCGCATCCTGCCGCGCATCGACCTGGCGCACGGCCTGCACCCGCGCAATGTGCTGGCATTTCAGGCGGTGCGCTGGCTGAAATCACGCGGCGTGCCAGTCGTCTGGACTTGGCTGGGGCCGTACCACGACCGCTGGCTGGTCGACGACCGCGAGCGGCCCTACGAGGTCGCGCCGCATCCAGAGCGGCTGATCTACACACCAGGCCAACTGGCGCGGCGTATCGCGGCCACGCCCAGCGGCGCGCGCGAACTGCTGCGCAACTATGCTATTCACGCGCCCATGCGCCAGGTCGATGCCTTTCTGCCCTGCTCGGATCACGAGGCGCGCGTGCTGCGCGATCAGCTTGGCTTCACCAACATCCTGCCGACTGTGCCGTTGTGGCTCGACATGGACTTTATGCATGGCGCAGCCCCGCCGCTGGATGTGCAGCTAACCGAGCCGATTATTCCATATATTGGCCAGCTGACCGTGCGCAAGTGCTATGACATGGTGGTAGACGCAATGCCGGCGGTGGTTGCGCGCTACCCTGCGGCCTCGTTTGTTTTTGTCACGCATAACCCCGAGCAGCGCGAGCAACTCCAGGCGCTGGCCGCGCAGCACGGTGTGGCAGCCAATCTGCATTTTCTGGGCGCGATCAGCGAGGCCCAAAAGCTGGCGCTGCTGCGAGCAAGCGACGTGCTGCCCTTTCCATCGCGCTACGAGGGCTTTGGGCTGCCGCTGCTGGAAGGTATGGCCGCTGGCACGCCAGTGATTTCGACCGATATTCCGGTTGTCAATGAAATTGTGCGCGATGGCGAAAACGGCTTGCTGGTGCCGTATGACGACAGCGCCGCGCTGGCTGCCGCCATGCTGCGTGTGCTGGACGAGCCAGCGCTACGCGCCAAGCTGGTGGCGGGCGGCACGCAGGCGATCGCCGAACGCTTCGCGCCGTCGGCGTTGGTCGGGGAGGTGCTAGCGGGGTATGAACAGGTACGCACGGGCAAACGCTAGCGTGATGCCGCTTTGACAGGAGGTACGCGGCGTGCCAATGCCTGACGCGCCGGGCGGCTGAAGCCGCTGGCTGGCACGACGAAGCCCGCCTGCCCGGGCTACAACATTGGCGTCAGCCCGCGCAGGCGGGCTTCGTAAACCTAGCCAAGGGCTTCAGCCCGACGGCGGCGTGCGACCGCGTAACTCCTGGCTTTGACAGGATTGTGAAAATCTTCTACCATCTACCACGGCCACCGGATGAATCCGGCGGCTGATACGCCAAAACGCGCTGAAGCGCGTTGGACACGCTTGAACGCGCT
>JACMIM010000155.1 GCA_014381165.1 Roseiflexaceae bacterium | reverse complement strand
CGTCCCTATTCCTCGCCAAAACCGTACTCCCGCCAATGCTACCACAGCTCCAATCAGATCGGGGCCAAGGTCGCGGATATCATCGAAAACGATCGGGCGCTGCTTGTACATCAGTTGAAAGGCCTCCTGCCCTACAGCCAGCGCCAGCATGATCGCCAGGAACTGCCATGGGCGGCGTTGCAGGGCCGGAAAGGCCAGCAACGCCGCCGCGCCAAGCGCCGCAAAGATTGCAGCGTGGCCCAGCGCATGCGCCTCGACCGTGCTAAACAGCGCGTTCGTGAGCCAGCCCGCAGGTTGCCAGCGTTCGCTCAACCAGCCGACCGGGAACAGCGCCACTGCGAGCAGAACCGCGAACAAGAACAACCGACGGTGTGCAATCACGCCTGCGAACTTCATGTGAAGAATTTCCCGTCTTTATTTTGCCACGAAGGGACGAAGGGACGAAGAACCGCCCCTCACCCCAGCCCTCTCCAGCGGGGAGAGGGGCAGAGGGTGAGGGGATCAATAGTTTAAGCGTAGCAGCCCGCCGCAAGCACTCAGGTGCGTGGCGAGTGGTTGCTGAGTGGTCGCAAAGGCAAGGCCAGCTGGTATAATCTAGCGTCGCAGATAATAAAGGAGACATCATGAACGCATGCTTCACACGCCTCCGCAGCGACCACGCCCTGCTGGTGCGATTCGCCTTCTACCCGTTGTTCGCCACCAGCGCACTGGCCTGCGGGCTATTTGTCACTCGCGTCATCCTGGCCGATGGAACAAGCTTTCGCTTTCTCAATTGGAACCTCGTGCTTGCGTGGCTGCCCTACGCCTTCGCGATCTTGGCAGTGCGTACCCACGAGCGCGCGCCGGGCCGCTGGGTGCGGCTGCTGCCAATCGGCGGGCTTTGGCTGTTATTCTTTCCGAACGCGCCCTATCTGATCACCGATCTTGTGCATCTGACTGCCGCCGTAGGCGCGCCCTGGTGGTACAATCTTGGCATGCTCATGGCCTACGCCTCGGCGGGCAGCTTTCTGGCAGTGGCCTCGCTGTGGGCAATGCACGAGATCGTGCGGGCATACGCGGGGCGGCTGCTCGGCTGGCTGTTTGTGCTGGCGGCGATCGGGCTGGGCGGGGTTGGAATTTATCTTGGGCGATTCGTGCGCCTGAATAGCTGGGATATTTTTACCAGCCCGCGCGTGGTTGCGGCGCATACGCTGGCAGCACTGGGCGACCCGCAGGCGTTGCTTGCCAGCGGCTTGTTCGCGGCGCTGCTGTTGGTGCTGTACCTATTCACGACCGTGCGGCGCGGCGCATACGTAGAGCCGTTCGCCAAATGATGGCGCACATGATGCACTTGACAACACATCGGCTGAAGCGCAAGATCAACAGGTACGCGCCCGGAGATTGACAAGGAGCCTGCATGGAGACTTCCAAGCCCGATACCGCCGCGCCACACGCTGCCGCAGATGTTGCGGCGCGTGGCAGCCAGGGACACGATACGACGCACAGTGGGCCGCTGGGACTACTGGCCTTGGCCGCTTTGGGCGTGGTCTATGGCGATATCGGTACCTCGCCGCTGTATGCGATGCGCGAAAGCTTTCATGGCACGCACGCAATCGCATCGAACCCGATCAACATCTTTGGCGTGCTCTCACTGGTGTTCTGGTCGCTGATCATTGTGATCACGTTGAAGTACATCACCTTTATTATGCGCGCCGATAACCGCGGCGAGGGCGGCATTATGGCGCTGACGGCGCTGGCCACGCCGATTCGCCCGCTGTTGCCGAGCAAGCAGCGTTGGCTGGTGCTGTTTGGCGTGTTCGGCGCAGCGCTGCTGTATGGCGATGGTGTGATCACGCCGGCGATTTCCGTGTTGAGCGCTGTCGAAGGCTTGGGCATCGCCACGCCGGTGTTCGAGCCGTATATTCTGCCAATCACACTCGTGATTATCACCGGGCTGTTTCTCATCCAGCGCAGCGGCACCGCGAAAATCGGTACGCTGTTCGGCCCGGTGATGACCCTCTGGTTCACTGTGTTGGCCCTGTTGGGGATTATCAACATTGTGCAGAACCCAACGGTACTGCAAGCGGTCAACCCGCTTTACGCCTGGACGATGTTCCGCGTCGATGGCTGGCAAGGCTTTCTGGTGCTCGGCACCGTGTTTTTGGCCGTGACTGGCGGCGAGGCGCTGTATGCCGACATGGGCCACTTTGGCCGCAAACCGATCCAGCTGGCCTGGTTTGTACTGGTGCTGCCGGCGCTGCTGCTGAACTACTTTGGCCAGGGTGCGCTGTTGCTGCGCGAGCCAGAAGCCTCGCACCCGTTCTACATGATGGCACCAGCATGGGCGCAGCTGCCGCTGGTGATTCTGGCCACCTGCGCCACGATCATCGCGTCGCAGGCGCTGATCTCGGGGGCCTTCTCGATCACGATGCAGGCGCAAAATCTGGGCTTTCTACCCCGACTCAAGATCGTCCACACCTCGCCGACGGCATTTGGCCAAATCTATATCCCATTTGTCAATTGGGCGCTGATGATTTCGTGTATCCTGGTGGTGCTTGGCTTCCGCACCTCCAGCAACCTTGCCGCCGCATACGGCATCGCAGTTACCTCGACAATGGCAATCACCACGTTGATCTTCGCCGTAGTCGCGCGCAAGCACTGGCACTGGAATTGGTGGCTGCTTGGCAGTGTGATCGGGCTGTTCCTGATCGTCGACCTAGCCTTTCTGGCCGCGAACCTGGTCAAGATTCCCCAGGGCGGCTGGTTTCCATTGGTTCTGGCGGTGGTGATTTTCACATTTATGACAACTTGGAAGCGTGGGAATCGGTTGGTGTTCGCCCGCGAGCAGGATCTAGAGCTACGGCTCGAAGATATGTTCAAGCAGATGCGCAGCAAGCCGGTCACGCGCGTGCCGGGGACGGCGATCTTTTTGAGCGCGAACCCGCAGGGCGCACCCGCCGCGCTGCTCGCCAACCTCAAGTACAATCAGGTTGTGCATGAGCGTGTGCTGCTGACCTCGGTGGTGATCGAGGACATCCCCGCGATCGACGACGCCGAGCGGGTGCGAATCAAGCTGCTCGATTTGGGCTTCTACCGTGTGGTGGTGCGGTTCGGCTTTATGGAGGAGCCGAATATCCCGCGGGCGCTGGAGCATCTTGAGGATAGCGAGCACCACATCAATATCAGTAATGCGCCGTACTTCGTCAACCACACGCGGGTCATCCCAAGTAAGCTGCCGGGCATGGCGCTTTGGCGCGAACGGTTGTATACGCTGATGCGGCGCAATTCTGCGAGCGCGGTCGACTTCTTTGCGCTCCCCTCGACACGGGTGTTTGAGATTGGGACAAGTGTAGAAGTGTGATTTCACAAGGAGGATGTATGCGTCGTTGGTTGATTCTTGCTGGGATTATTTTGGCCACGCTGCTCTGGTGGCAGCCATGGCGGCGGCAGCGAAGCAGCGCCGATCTGCGCTTCGACGGCCGGCAGGCACTTTCGCCGGACAGCACAACGCCCGTGGCGGAACG
Organism: Roseiflexaceae bacterium; assembly: GCA_014381165.1. GTDB lineage: Bacteria > Chloroflexota > Chloroflexia > Chloroflexales > Roseiflexaceae > JACMIM01. Next base: position 9,652 of record JACMIM010000155.1, on the reverse strand, counting down.
GCTCGATCAGGCGCGTTCAGCGATCGGCGAACAGGTTGCACAGGTTGCAGCGAGTGTTCCTTCGGTGGATGAAATCGCTGCAACTGCGAAGTCGCTGGTCAACCAGGTGCCGTCGGTCGAGCAGCTAACCGCCAAGGCCGACGAAGCGGTGAATGACGTAACAAGCGCGGTCACAAATGCGCTCGACAAGAGCGAGCCGACAGCCCCGCAACCACCAACTGCTGATGCAGCGATGACCGACACGATGGTGATCGAAAACGATGATCTGGCGGCTTATGAAGTTACTGTTGCCGCAACAGTGCGCGAGGACGCCGCCGCGACCGAAACCATGCTTGACGAGCAGCTTGGCATTGACGCCGGATACGACAGCGCGACGACGGACGACGACAGTGCAGCAGCGCCCGCCGAGAACCAGGAGCGCACCAGCTTCGCTCTGAACGACCCGGTGCCGGATGACCTGATTATCATCGAAGGCATCGGCCCCAAGATCACTACAATTCTGAACGACGCAGGTATCACGACGTTTGCGCAGCTGGCCGCCACTAATCTAGAACAGCTTCAAGCGCTGCTCGCAGATGCCAAAATCGGCGGCACCTCGCCGGAAACGTGGCCGCGCCAAGCCCAGTTAGCGGCGGATGGCAAATGGGAGGAGTTCAGTCAGTTCAAGGATCAGATCAAGCACGGCCAAGTACAGGAGTAACGAATCCCCTCACCTTTGTTTCGGTTTTTGGTGCTTTGCACCAAAAACCGAAACTATTATTCATTATTTCTTTGCCCGCCGTAGGCGCAATCAAAGCTCTGGAGCAACTGCGTAACTCCTAATGTTATTGCTTGCTTTGGTGGCGCAAAACTGCGTCGAACACGCGCGTAGCTAGAATGTTGGGATCGGTTGCGCCCTGGTTGACGCCCAGCGCGATCGTAATACCATTGACGGGGGCTGTCCACAGCGCCGAGCGGAAGCCGCCAAAGCCGCCGATATGGCCGACAACCGTACTAGCGGCTTTCGGTTGCGGCTGGCCGTAAGCATCCGGCCCTACATACAGCTGGTTACGCATAATACCGTGGCCATAGCCGAGTTCTGGCATGTTGTACTGGCCTTGACCATTTTCGAACTGGTACAACAGCTCAAGCATGGCCGGGCTGAGCAACAGGCCATTCTGAATGCCCTGGCCAAACTTCACGATATCGCTGGTCGTCGAGACAATATTTGCGGTTGCAAACACGATCGACAGCGAAATAGCGAAAACATCAGCCTCGCCACGATACCCACGCGCTCGCGGCCCCTCTACCACATCCTCGGGATCGAAATAGGTTTCGCTCATGCCGAGCGGCGTAAAGATGCGATCGCGCATCTCCTGGCCAAGTGTTCGCCCCGTCACCTGCTCGGCGATCATGCCCAGAATCACATAGTTCGTGCTCGAATAATCCCAGGCACCCGGCGTGCCGGGTGCAAACAAGGGCTTGAACTGATTGGTGTAGGCCACCATTTCGCTTGGTGCCCAGACACGGCTGGGAGCACTGTAGCCGAGATTGATGAAATTACGATCTTCGACGTAATCGTACAGGCCGGTGGTATGGGTCAGCAGATGATGCACCGTGATTTGATCAGCATTCGGCACCAGGCCAGGGAAGAAGGCCGATAGTGGTGCGTCGATAGCGATTAAGCCCTCTTCGATCAGCTGAAGCACCACCACGGCTGTGTAGACTTTGCTGATGCTGGCGATACGCACGCGCGTGTCGGTGGTCATGGGCAGCTTCTGCATGCGGTCGGCCAGGCCGCTCGCCCCCGACCAGGGCGCGTATCCAGGAATTTGTACCGAGGCCACCGCGCCAGGGGTCGTGCCATCGGCGACGATCTGATCGAGAATGCGCTGTAGCTCGGCGGCGAGTTCGGGGCTGAACGTTTGCACCACAGGTGCAGTTGGTGGCGGCAGTGGCGTGCTGCTGGGCACAACAGTCGCAGTCGGAAGTTCAGTTGGCGTCGCCGTGGGCATAGGAGCCGCAGTGGCGGTCGCCATTTGTGTGGCGGTTGGCGCTTCCGAGGGCACAACAGTGGCTGGCAGCACTGTCGGTGCAGCAGTCGTGGCTGGGGCAGCCGTCGCTGCGCGCGCCGTAGCGGGTGCAGTTGGTGCAATAGCTGGCGAGCCACTCACTGCACACGCGCTAACAAATAAACCGGTCAGAACGACAAGGCAACGCTTCGGCCAACAATGATTCGACGTATCCTGCACAACACTCTCCATGTTCAAAGCTTCTAGATGCACAGCCGACACAAAGAGCGACAGGGCCGAGCGGCTGAGTGCATCGGGGCGTATTCTACCATTTTTTCCTTCGGTTTGGCGATACCGCCAAACGAGCGGAATTGGGGAAGACCGCCTAGATTACTCAGCAATAATCTCCATCACTTGCGCAGCGAGGTCGTTGGGGTCAACGGCGGTCTGGTTTACGCTGAGGGCGACCAGCGCCTGGCGCTCTGGGGCATACCAGAGCGCAGCACGAAAGCCGCCAAATCCACCGATATGGCCAATCACTGGAAGTGGTGTGTCTTGCCCCGCTAGCAGCAGGCGATTGCTCATGAGGCCAAGGCCATAGCCCAGATCGGGCATGTCGTACTGGCCCTTGCCATCCACAAACTGCTGCATCTGCGCCAAACTAGCCGGCTGTAGCAGCTCACCACCAACAAGGGCGCTGCCAAAACGCCGCAGATCGCCGGCGGTGGTGACAATGTTGGCAGTGCCAAATGCCACCGAAAAGGCCACGTCAGTCTGATCGTCGTCGCGTGAGTAGCCGCGCGCCTGCGCACCCTCGATGGTATCAGTCACGCTGAAGGTGTGCGCCAGCTCAAGTGGCGTGAAGATACGCTGCGCTAGCTCCTGGGCCAGCGCATTGCCGCTGACCTGCTCCACCAGCATGCCCAGGATGACATAGTTTGTATTCGAGTAGTCCCAGCTTCCTTCGGTACCAGGCGCAAAGCTAGATGGGAACTGCGTGGCGTAATCGACCAATTCTCGCGGCGTCCAAACGCGCGCTGGCTCGCTGTAGGCCTGAGTCACAAAGCGGCGGTCTTCGAGGTAATCGTACAAGCCGCTGGTGTGCTGGAGCAGGTTTCGCACGGTGATCGCGTCGCCATTCGGCAGCAGATCAGGCAGGTAGGTCGCCACGGGCGCATCGAGATCAACGGTGCCCGCCTCGGCGAGCTGCAACACCGCCACAGCCGTGAACATTTTGCTCAGGCTGCCAACGCGTACCAGCGTGTCCGGCTGCATCGGCGTGCCAGCCGCACGGTCGGCCAGGCCGCTCGCGCCCGTCCAGTTGCTGCCATCGGGCAGCTGCACGCTCAGCGTCGCACCGGGGATGGCACCATCGGCAACGGCGGCGTCGAGCACGGCTTGCAGGCGCTCGGCCAGCGCTGGGTCGAATGCGGCTTCCGGCTGGGCCGTAGGCTCAACCGTCGCATCGGCTTGGGAGGTCGGGGCGTTTGCCGCTGGCGCTGCTGCTGCGGTTGCCGCAGGCGCAGAGGGCGTAGCGTTAGGCTGGATAATCTCCGGCTCAGCTTGTGCCTGCACCAGGGCGCGCTCGGCGCGAGCGGTACTGATCGCACCCTGCGTGATGCCGGCCGCAACCCCGGAAATGCCCAACAGCAGCAGGATGGTCGCAAGCGCTGCCGACCAGCGCGCGGGCGCTGTGCCGGTTGCAGCGCGGCGCGTGCGCAACCAGCCCCAGACCTGGCCAAGCGCGCCCTGCCGGATCGGCTGCTCGACCAGCGTGTAGGAAAGCGCGGCCAGGCCAAAGGCTAGCCCAAAGCGTAGCACCTGTACCAGCCAATCATCGAATGGCAGATCGATGCCAGGGCGGGTAAGCTGAAAAATTGGCCAGTGCCACAAGTATAGCCCATACGAGCGCTGGCCGACCCAGCGCAGTGGAGCCAACTCCAGCACGCGCGGGGTGGCGCGCGCCGCCGGGTGGGTAGCCACGGCAATGATCAGCGTGGTGATAATCGACACAAACAGAAAGCCGCCACGGTACATCAGCGGTAGCTGATCGTTCAGCAGCAGGTAGGCAATAATCAGTGTCGCCAGGCCCAGGATGCCAACGACATCATACATGATCGCGCGCCGCCGTGAGGCCGCCGCTGCCTGCTCCGGCGACCAGACCAGCGCCAGGGCTGCGCCGACCAGCAGGCCAGCGGCGCGCGTATCGGTGCCGTAATACACGCGGGATGGATCGGCACCGGGATCGTACTGTGCCAGCATCGCGGCAAAGGAGGCGGCGACAGCCAGCAACGTGGCGATCAGCAGGCCGCGTTTGTGCAGCACGCGCAGGCCAAGCCCAACCAGCAGCGGCCACAGCAGGTAGAACTGCTCCTCGATCGCTAGCGACCACAGGTGCTGCAGCAACGGCGGTCGCTCGACCGCATCGAAGTAGGACTGCTGGGTGACGATCAGAAACCAGTTCATCAGATACACCACCGCAGCCACTGTCGCGCTGCTCAGTTCGCTCATGGTTTCTGGCAGCAGAATCGCTGAGGCCAGCAGCGTCGCCGCCAGCACAAGAAACAGCGCTGGCAGCAGCCGCCGCGCCCGGCGCATCCAGAAATTGACCAGATCGAGCTTGCCGTGCCGCTCCCATTCGTGCAGTAGCAGTGATGTGATCAAAAAGCCACTGATCGCAAAGAATGACTCGACGCCCAGGTAGCCGCCGTAGACGTTCAGGCCGGCGTGATAGCACAGCACGGCGATCACCGCCAGCGCACGCAGGCCGTCGAGGCCTGGCAGGTAGCCAAAGTGCTCGCGCGGCGCGGCGGCCAGATCAGTCGAAGAATCGGTTGTTACTGCCTGCACCAAGCTACCTTTCCAAGTTGCATATCACACACATTGCAAAATGCAATAGCTATGCCACGTTGAGCTTGGCATAGATGAGCCTTCGGTGAGCGGGCGAACACGAAGTTCGCCCGTGTTGGCCCGCCACGCCTGCGTTGTTTTCAGTGACCGCGCGCAATGCAGCCAACGTCCTCATGGGTCGGTGTGGAAGGTGAGCCCATAATTTGAAAAGAGCTTTTAGGCCTTATGGAGAACTGGATCATCCGATCGGGCGCGCCACGCTCGCGCATTCGCGCCTCGAACTCCGGCTTTTCGATTGGCGTGTACGTCACGTTCTTGCCCGATAGCTCGGTCAGCGCGTCTGCGACATCGTGATACGACCAGGTCTCGCTGGCCGTGAGTTCGTGGATTCCGCTCGCGGTTTCGCCGTCCACCAGCAGATTGGCGATGGCATCGCCCAACTCGCTGCGCAGCGCGAAGGCAACCTTGCCAGCACCTGTCGGTAGATAGATGCCTGTTTCGAACACCTGCGCTCCGCCGAGGTACAGCGGAACGCACCCTGTTCGATGAATGGCTCACGCGGTTTATCGACATGGAACGTTGAGAAGTGGACGTTGACCAGCGCGTCGAACTACGCTTCAGTGGCTTGGGCGATCATGGCGAGGTCGCCGTGGCCGGCATTATTGACGAAGTAATCGAGCGTCTCGCGCTGCCATATCTCGCGTAGCGCCATCCGCAGGCGGGTTTCAACCCGCTGCTGGTATGCCAAAACACGCTTCAGCGCGTTTCGGAATAACAGACACCGCATGCATCCGGTGGCCGTGGTAATGACGCAAAACCCAGTGGCGCAGCCGTGCTGTGCCAGTGGGTTTGGGATAGATCACGCCTTGTGGTACCATGCAGCGGCGTGCGAAGACGCACGCGAGCCACCCGCCAGAGGCTGGCGCAGACACAAAGGACACCTATGAATTTTGAATTGACAACCGTGCAGCACCACTGGCGCGATCTTGCGCACGATTTCGCCCAGCAGGCGATTCGCCCGCGCGCGGCCCAGCTCGACCGCGACAGCATGGTGCCGTATGATATTTTGGCGCAGATGGCCGAGCTTGGCTTTATGGGCATGACCTTGCCCGAGGCCTACGGCGGGCGCGGCGGCGATTTCGTTGGCTACTGCCTGGCGCTGGAAGAGATCAGCCGCGCCGACACCGGCGTGGCTATTACGATGGAGGCGCATATCTCGCTTGGCTGCGCCCCGCTGGCGGTCTATGGCAGCGCCGAACAGAAAGAGCGCTTTCTCGCGCCCTGCGCCAGTGGCAAACGGCTGTGGGCGTTTGGGCTGACCGAGGAGCAGGCCGGTACCGACGCGGGTGGCACGCAGACCACCGCCGAGCTGCGCGGCGAGCAGTGGGTGATCAATGGCGCGAAAAAGTGGATCACCAACGGCGGCACCGAGATCACCGCCGGTGTAACCGTGATGTGCCGCACTGGCACGCGCCCAAACGGCAAGCCCGAGCTGACGGCGATTATCGTGCCGCAGGACACCGCGGGCTACACGCGCGGCCCGGCCTACGACAAATTAGGCTGGCGCAGCTCCGACCAGCGCCCGCTGCACTTTGCCGATTGCGCCGTGCCGCAGCAACACCTGCTGGGCGAGCGCGGGCGCGGCTTTGCGCAATTCTTGTCCACGCTCGATGCCGGGCGAGTTGCCGTGGGTGCGCTTGCCGTGGGCCTGGCGCAGGCCTGCCTCGACGAGGCGCTGGCGCGGGCCAAGACCCGCCAGCAGTTCGGCAAGTCGATCGGTGAGTTCCAGGCCATCCAGTTCAAGCTCGCCGATATGGCCATGGAGATCGAACTGGCACGGCTGATGGTGCTCAAGGCGGCCTGGATGCGCGATACCGGCCTGCCCTACAGCAAAGAGGCCAGCATGGCCAAGGTGTTCGCCTCGGAGGCAGCCAAGCGCGCCGCCGACCAAGCAATGCAAATTTGGGGCGGCGAGGGCTTCATGAACGAGAGCGCTGTAGCCCGCTACTGGCGTCAGGTCAAGATCAATGAGATCGGCGAAGGCACCAGCGAGATCAATCGGCAGATCATTGGCCGCATGCTCTTAGCCGAGGGCTGAAGAAGGGCTGAGGGCTGAGGGCTAAGGGCTAAAGCTCGGAACCCCTCAGCCCTCAGCCCTCAGCCCTTAGCCTTTGGGGGGCCGTGCTACGGTTCTGCCACAGGCCCTCGGCGGAGTAGATCACCAGAGCCAGCCAGATCATGACAAAGCCGAATAGCCGCGCACTGCTCAGGGCTTCGCCATAGACCAACACGCCCAGCAAGAACTGTAGTGTCGGCGCGATGTATTGCAGCAGGCCAAGCGTGCTCAGGCGAATGCGCCGCGCGCCGCCCGCGAACAGCAGCAGCGGCACGGCAGTCGCAATCCCCGAGCCCATCAGCAGCAGGTTGTCTTGCAGGCTCGTATGCAGAAACGCGCCTTGGCCCTGCTGCTCCCGGAGCAGCAGAAAGCCAAGCGCCGGCACAAACAGCAGCAGCGTTTCCAGCGAAAAGCCCTCAAGCGAATCGAGCTTGGCGGTTTTGCGCAGCAGCCCGTACAGGCCAAACGAGAAAGCCAGTGTCAGCGAGATCCAGGGCAGTGTGCCATACTGAACAGTCAGGTAGATCACTGCGGCAGCCGCCAGGCCGATCGCGATGCCCTGAGCGAAACGCAGCCGCTCGCCCAGCATCACGACGCCAAGCAGTACGCTAACCAGCGGGTTGATAAAGTAGCCCAGGCTGGTCTCGACCACATGGCCACTATTGACGGCCCAAATGTAAATGCCCCAGTTCACCGAGATCAGCGTGGCCGTGGCCAGAAAGGTCAGCAGCGTGCGCGGGCTACGCGCGGCCTCGGCCAGCCAGCGCCATTTGCCGCGCCCCACCACCAGCACGAGCGCCACCAGCAGCGCCCAGACGACGCGATGGGCCAAAATCTGCGCTGGCGAAACAGCGGATAACGCTTTCCAATACACCGGCAGCAGCCCCCAAAGAATGTATGCGCCCGCAGCGTAGAAAAGACCCTTGTTCATGATATCCTTAGTACTAGTTCGTAAAGCGCTTTCTTTTTAGAAGCGCGGCCATTGTACCATAGCAGTAAACGGGAGGTCATGTATGGATTTGACTGGCATTCACCATGTCACGGCGGTCTCGGCAAAGATTCGTGACAATCACCAGTTCTACACGAAAACCCTGGGCATGCGGCTGGTCAAGCGCAGTGTAAACCAGGATGATGTCAGCGCCTACCACCTGTTCTACGCCGACGCCAAGGGCACGCCGGGGACAGACCTAACCTTTTTCGACTGGCCGGTGGCACCTGAGCGGCGCGGCACACACGCGATCACGCGCACGTACCTGCGGGTGGCTGGGCTTCCAGCATTGATGTGGTGGGCCGGGCACCTGCGCGAACACGGCGTCAAGGCCGCAGAAATGACCGAGCGCGATGGGCGGTTGACCCTCGACTTCGAGGATGCTGAAGGGCAACGGCTGGCGCTCGTCGACGACGGCGGCCTCGGCGAGGCATTCCCCTGGGAGGACAGCCCGGTTCCAGCGGCGCACCAAATACGCGGCCTGGGGCCGATTCAAATCAGTGTGCCAGATTTGCGACCAACCGACGCCGTGTTACAGCGGGTGCTCAACATGCGCCCAGTGCGCGAGTATGCGCTGCCTGAGAGCGCCGCACACACGCTGCATGTGTATGAAATGGGGTCGGGCGGCGCAGCGGCTGAACTTCACGTTGCCGTGCAGCCAGGGCTTGCGACGGCGCAGTCCGGCGCAGGCGGTGTTCACCATGTCGCGCTGCGCACGCCTACTTACGAGGAGTATGATGCGTGGGCCGAGCGGCTGAACAGCTTGGGCGTTCAGAACAGCGGCAAGATCGACCGCTACTGGTTTCGTAGCTTGTACTTCCGCGAGCCGAATGGCATTTTGTTCGAGATCGCCTCGGACGGGCCTGGATTCACCGTCGATGAAGACGAGGCCACTTTGGGCAAAAAGGTGGTGCTAGCCCCGTTTCTCGAGCCGCAGCGCGCGGCAATTGTCGCCAAGCTCAAGCCAATCGACTAATAGCGGCCTGTACGAGAAACGTATCATAGGCGGCAGTAAAGGCGGCCAGCGCCTCGAACTGCGGCAGGCCACCGGTGGCGAACTGCGTGATCGACCAGTTTGGCCGTCCGGCAACGTTGCCAAGATCGTCGAAGCGGCTGAACTCAATCTTTGGCCCGTATGCGAGCCAAGTCGGGATGTCCAGCGCCTCGTAGATGCGGTCGATATCGGCGCTGAACAGCAAGCCGGAGATAAACGCATACGGCGCGTGCTGCGCGTCGGGCTGGTGCGCGCTGATGTGATCGTACTGCGCTAGCCCAGCGTCGATGGCCTCATATGAACCAAACGTTTTCTTGAGAAAATAGCGAATGCTGGGCTTGCTGCTCAACAGATCGAAGTAGGGCCTGCTCCACAGCGGCACATCGAACAGCTGGCGTACCAGCGTGCTGCCGCGCGTGCTGCCGATTGGGCCATAGAATTGCTCGCGCTTGCCAAAGCCGGTGGGCGTGATCAGCGCGATGCTGCCGAAGAGATCGGGCTGCTCGGCGGCGGCCCGCGCAAGAAACTCGCTCGACAGTGAGAGCGCCAGGGCATCGACTGGCGCATCCTGGCCGTCGTGCGCGATCTCGGCGACCATGTCCAGCACAGCGTCGGTGTACATACGCGGCGTGTAGTCGCGCGGCGAGCGGTCGGAGAAGCCAAAGCCGGGTAAATCGAGCGCGTAGACCCGCCGCGATCGCGCGTAGTGTTCG
>JACMIM010000015.1 GCA_014381165.1 Roseiflexaceae bacterium | reverse complement strand
GGCAGCAGGCCGACCGTCGGTGCTAGCGTGGGCAAGCCGGCGATGCTGCGCACCGTATTCGCCGAAAGGAGCGGCTGTCCATCGGCAACCGGCAGCGTCAGGCCGAATGCCAGCAGCAGCGCCGCGATACTGGCCACCGCCAACTGCGGGACGCGCCGCGCCCATGGCGCAGCGGCAGCGATCGGCGTGGGCTGGCCGTGTACAACCAGGGCGGTAATGTTATCGTGGCCGCCTGCCGCATTGGCGGCTTCGATCAGTTCGCGCGCGGCGCTTGGGGCCGCTAGCCCCGCCAGGATACGCTTGATCTGCGCATCCGGCACAAGCCCATGCAAGCCATCGCTGCACAGCAGCAGGGTATCACCCACGCGCCATTCGTGGGTGGCGATATCTGGCTCGACAGCCGGCTGCGCGCCAAGTGCGCGCGTGAGCATGCCGCGTTTGCCGCGCTTCTGAGCGTGCTGCTCGGCGTCGGCCCGGCTCCAACCGTGTTGGCGGGCCTGGTCGGTGGCCCAGTCATGGTCTTCGGTCAGCTGGCGCAAATCATCATCGCGCAGCAGATACGCCCGGCTGTCGCCCACATGAGCCAGCGTCAGCGTCGCGCCGCGCAACACTGCACAGACAATCGTGGTGCCCATGGTACGGCCTGTGGCGCTGGGGCGTGCTTGGGCCGCCGCCTGGATGGCCGCATTCGCACGCGTGATCGCGCCGCGCAACGCCGCCATAACGTTTTCGCCGCCAGTAGCGTAATACTCGGCGCAAATCTGCTGGACGGCCAGTGCGCTGGCGATATCGCCGCTGTCGTGGCCGCCCATGCCATCGGCCAGCACATACAAACGGCCAAGGCGCTCGATGCGCTCGTCGGTCAGGCTGGCTGGCGGCAGCGAGCGAAACGATCCGTAGCTGTCCTCATTGAGCTGACGCACCCGCCCGCGGTGCGAAATCAGGCCCTCGTCATATTGTCGTGCGGTTGTTTGCATAGCTTTTAGTTCTTCTATAGCAGCGAGCAGAATTATCGATCCAGTTTTCAGCGCATACTTCGCATTGGAATGGGCGGCGCTTCCTAATCCCCGGCCCCTGAACCCTACACCCAGCGCGTTACAGGAAGTTGCACATCGTTGCAGCCCGCAGAGGCGGGCTTCGTCCACCTAGCTAGCGGCTTCAGCCGCGCGGCGCTGGGGGTCACGATGTACGACGGCTCGTGTTAGGCGGACTGCTGCACGGCAAGCCGTAGCTGCTCCAGCATGATTGGCGCGCTTTCATAACGGTCGGCGGGGGCAGGCTGCACGCAACGGCTGATCACGGCGCGCAGCGGCCCACTGATCTGTGACGGTAGCTCGTGCGGAGCCAGCGCAATCATGCGGCCAGCGCGAACATCGGTGGTAGTGCGGCGCGGAAACAGCCGCCGCCCAGTCAGCAATTCGGCGGTGATCACACCTAGCGCATACAGATCGGCCCGGCCATCGAGCGGCAGGCCCGCCTCGGCTTGTTCGGGCGCGAGGTACTGCGGCGTACCGACTGCTACGGGCTGGCCATCGTAGTCTGGGGCGCGGGCAATGCCAAAGTCGATCACCACCACCCGCGCTTCGGCGCGCGCAATCATCAAATTACCCGGTTTGAGATCGCAGTGAACCACGCCGCGCTGATGCAGATAGTCCAGCGCACTGGCGATTTGGGCAACAATGCCCAGCATGGCCTCTGGCGCAAGCGGCTGATTACGCCGCACCAGCAAGTCCTCGGCGGTTTCCCCAGCTACGAACTCAGTCGCCAGGTAGTCGACATTGCCAACGCCCGGCAGCACGCCGCGCCCGCGCTCGATAAAACGAACGATGTGGGGATGTTGAAGGCGCGGCAACAGGCCACCCTCGTGGTAGAACAGCCGCCGTGCAGTCGTCGTCTGGTGCTCGCGCAACAGTTTGAGCGCGACTATCCCCTGCTCGCCGCTGGAGGGGCGGGTTTGCTGGGCCAGCATAACACTGGCCATGCCGCCACGGCCAAGTGCGCGGCCAAGCGTGAAACTGCTGCCGGTCGCGCTATGCAGGATGGCTGTGGGAGCTGGCGCATCGC
>JACMIM010000154.1 GCA_014381165.1 Roseiflexaceae bacterium | reverse complement strand
CCGCTTGAGGCGTGGGCGCTGTACCAGCGTGTTAACGAACTCGGCGTACAGCACATACACTTCGTCGTAGGTGGCATCGCGGAAGCCATTGATGCCAACCGTCGCAGCACCAAGAATGTTCTCCAGCGAGGGAAAATCACCCAGCTTGATAATCTCGGCGACCAGCGGCAGCTTGTTGCGCACAGCAAAATCGCGGCCCTTCTTGCCAACCGCGATCAGATCGACCATGCGGCCCTTCTGGCGTTCGTCGAGCATGAAGCGGCTCAGGCGTCGCAGCACATTGCTGACCAAACTGCCAGCCAAGCCACGGTCGGGCGTGACCAGAATCACCGCGATCGCCTTTACATTCGAGCGCACTTCTAGCAGGCCGCCGCTACGCTGGCTTCGGTTGCGCGCGGTCAGCTCGCTCATCACCTCAAGAATGCGATCGGCATACGGCCTGGTCGCCAGCACATTGCGCTGCGCCCGCCGCAGCCGCGAGGCCGAAACCATCTCCATGGCCCGCGTGATCTGCGCTAAGTTCTTCACCGACTTGATGCGGCGACGGATATCTCGTGTACTTGGCATAGTGCCTCGTTCAAAACCGTGGAACCGCAGAGCCGCAGAACCATCTTGCTGGTTCTACGGTTCTGCGGTTCTGCGGTTCTACTCTTCCGTATAAACGTTCGTCTGCTTGAACTCCTTGATCGCGCCCTCAAGCGCGGCCTTGAGTTCGGGCGCGGGGAAATTCTTAGCGGTCTTGGTGGTCTCGATCTCGCGCCCAAGCTCCGGGTGTGCCGTGTGCATGAACTGGAAGAAGTCGGCCTTCCACTGCACAACCCGACTGACTGGCACATCGTCCAGAAAGCCGTTGGTCGCCGCATACAGAATTGCCACCTGCTCGTCGATCGACAGTGGCTGGTACTGCAACTGCTTCAGCACCTCCTGAAGCCGCAGGCCACGATCGATCTGCGCTTTCGTAGTGGCGTCAAGGTCGGAGGAGAATTGGGCAAAGGCCGCCAATTCGCGGAACTGCGCCAGGTCGATGCGCAGCTTACCGGCCACCGAGCGCATCGCACGGGTCTGCGCTGCGCCACCGACGCGCGAAACCGATAGGCCGACATTCAGCGCAGGGCGCTGGCCAGCATTGAACAGGTCGGACTCCAGGTAAATCTGGCCGTCGGTGATCGAAATCACATTCGTCGGGATGTAGGCCGAAACGTCGTTGGCCTGCGTCTCGATAACTGGCAACGCGGTCAGCGACCCACCACCGTTGTCCTGATTCAGGCGGGCGGCGCGCTCCAGCAGGCGCGAGTGCAAATAGAACACGTCGCCTGGGTAGGCCTCGCGGCCTGGTGGGCGGCGCAGCAGCAGCGAAACCTGGCGGTAAGCAGTGGCGTGCTTTGAAAGGTCGTCATAGATAATGAGCGCATCGCGAACGAGTTCGCCCGCGATCATCACGCCGTTCTCCATGATCTCCTCGCCGATCGCGCAGCCCGCATAGGGCGAGATATACTGGAGCGCCGCCGAGTCGGAGGCGGTAGCGGCAACTATCGTGGTGTACTCCGTCGCACCGTACTTCTCCAGGATGCCCACAATTTGGGCCACCTGAGCGCGGCGCTGGCCGATCGCCACAT
>JACMIM010000153.1 GCA_014381165.1 Roseiflexaceae bacterium | reverse complement strand
CGGCCGCGTGCCGCTCAAGGGCAAGCAGGAGCCGCACCTGGTGTACGAGCTAGAATATACGTAGGGAAGTGTTACCTCAGAATCTTGCGTTTCTGCTCACCTACTCATCAACTTGGTTTGGCCTGTGCATACGGTGAATCTCAGCAACAATATCATCGACGGTCATATCGGCAAAAAGTTCGTCGCGCTCAACTGTATAATTGCCAAAGCCAAGATTAAATTGGTTAAGAAAGCGTGCTGTATTTACAACGCCGAGTTCTCGACACAAAACATGAATCGCAGAGCGAGTAATTTCAGTAAGCGGCATAAGCGCTGTTGTCACGGCAATACCTCCTGTGCAAGTTCAAGTGGCGTGAGTACACGAACCTGAACATCTAGCCAACCCTTTGCTCGTTTATACAATCGGTCATCACAGGTGCAGAAGAAATCAACGTTACCAGCTTCAGCAGCAGCAAGATGAAGTGCGTCGAGCGGCCTGATACCTGCTTTCTCAAACACTTGTGCGCGGTCTCGAATTGAATCAGTAAGCGCAATATTATCCACTGCACGCGCCACAATTTCACTTGCTAATGCATTGCGCTGAGGATGCGGGTTTCGCCCAATCTCAAAGAGCAAAATATCTGAAGACACCAAAGCGTGCAAGCCAGCGTCACACGCACTGAGAACTGCGAGAATTGCCTCGGCCTCAAGTGCAATACGCGATTGATTTTTATCGTCAAGCGGACGATTCACGCTACAAGTGTCAAGATAAATCCTCATAAAGCGAAGTATAGCACAGCTGGAATTCAAGAAAGGCCTTCGGCATGTCGCTCACGCTCGACACCCCGCTCGACATGCACCTGCACCTGCGTGAGGGCGCGATGCTGGACGCGGTCGCGCCGTTCAGCGCGGCGGCGTTCGCTGGCGCAGTGATTATGCCCAACCTGGTGCCGCCTGTCGATTCACTGGAGCGGCTGCGCTGGTACCGGCGCGAGATCGCGCGCGCCAGCCAGGGGCAACAGTTCACGCCGTTGATGACGCTATTCTTCCGGAACTACAGCGCGGCGGAGCTGGCGGAGGCCAAGCCGCAGATCATTGGTATCAAGCTGTACCCGGCCGGTGTGACCACCAACAGCGCAGGCGGCGTGGCCAACCTGGCCGAGGCCGACGAGACGCTAGCCGTGATGGAGCGGCTGGGCATCCCGTTGCTGGTGCATGGCGAAAGCCACGGCTTTGTGCTCGACCGTGAGCAGGAGTTTTTGCCGATCTATGCCCGGATCGCACGCCAGTTCCCGCAGCTCACGATCGTCATGGAGCACATCACCACGCGCCGCGCCACCGAACTGCTCGACCAGCACACAAACCTATTCGCCACCGTCACGCTGCACCATCTCCAAATCACACTCAACGACCTTGCGGGCGGTTTGCTCGACCCACACTTGTTTTGCAAGCCGATCGCCAAGCGGCCAGAGGATCGCGACGCGCTGCTCCAGCTGGCGCTAACAGCCCACCCCAAGCTCATGTTTGGCAGCGACTCAGCCCCGCATCCGCGTAGCAGCAAAGAAGGCGCGGGCTGCGCTGCCGGCGTATTCTCTGCGCCGGTCGCGCTGCCTGCGCTGGCCGAACTGTTCGCGCAGCATGGCGCGCTGGGCAAGCTCCAAGCGTTTGTTTCCGACAACGCGCGGCGCATCTATAACATCGCGCCG
This sequence comes from Roseiflexaceae bacterium, assembly GCA_014381165.1. Lineage (GTDB taxonomy): Bacteria > Chloroflexota > Chloroflexia > Chloroflexales > Roseiflexaceae > JACMIM01. The sequence goes on along the minus strand of JACMIM010000153.1, from coordinate 5,301 downwards.
CCGCCAAAGCAGGTGACGCTAGAGCGCCGCCGCTGGGTGGTGCCAGCGCGCTATGGCGATGTGGTGCCGTATTTGGCGTGCAGCGAGCTGGCGTGGCGAATCGCGGATGTTCAGCCCGCGTAGGCGGGCTTCGTACACCCAGCCAGCGGCTTCAGCCGCGCGGCACGCGTTGCCACCACGCCCGCCCAGCGGCACCCTGGGGTTTGCGTGGCGGCGGGTTTCAACCAGCCACCTAAAATGGTATAATACGCCCCTGAGCGAACTGTAAAGAGTGACCACATGAACACGCTGCACCCGATCGCCGTACATCTACCGATCGGTCTGCTGGTCGGCAATGCTGTGTTGACCGCGCTGTATTTGTGGCGCGGCGACCGTAGCAAAGAGCTTGCGGCCTACCACTGCCTGTGGCTGGGGATCGTGCTGCTGCTGCCCGCGCTTGCGACCGGCACGTATGCGGCGGTCAGCCAGCTGGTTCTGACCGATTCCCCGCGCAATGATGCGCTTGGCTGGATCAACGCGCACGCGCTCGCAGGCATCCTGGCCCTGGCGGTGTACTGGCAAGCCTGGCAGGTGCGTCGGCGCAACGCCGGTGTGCTCGACGCAGCGAAACCGCGCCGGGCCTATCTCTGCTGGCTGGCCGGCGGCTTTGCGCTGCTGGCACTGAGCGGCTGGCTCGGTGGTCACATGGTCTATGAACTTGGCGTAGGCGTGAAGTGACAGGAATCCTTATGATCGGCGCATTCATGTACTTTTGTCTCTGGCTGCCACTCAACATCATGCGGCGTATCTACTGGCGCTGGGAAGTCGATGGCCTGGCGAATCTGCCGCCGAAAGGCACCGGCATCGTGCTGGCATCGAATCATTTGTACTGGTTCGATATCCTGATGATTGGCGCGTCGTTGCCACTCTCGCGCCGCCCACACTGGCTCGGCAAGTCCGAGCTGTTCAGCAATCCGGTTGTGAGCTGGTGGCTGCGCACAATGGGCGTGATCGCAATCAAGCGCGGCCAGCGCGACCTAGCGGCGCTACAGGATGCCGAGCAGGCGCTGCGCGACGGCGCACTGCTAATCGTTTTCCCAGAGGGCCACCGCAGCAAGACCGGTGGCCTTATCGAGGGGCGCGGCGGCGCAGTGCGGCTCGCGGCCAGCAGCGGTGCCGTTATCGTGCCGACCGCACTGTGGGGCACCGAGAAGGGGCTAGCTGGGCTGATGCGGCGCAACGCTGTACACATTCGCTTTGGGCCGGCCTTCCAGGCCGAAAGGGCCAGCGACAGCATCGCCAGCGAGAAGATGAGCCGACTGACGACCGATCTTATGCTCAAAATTGCCGAGCTACTGCCGGAAGGCTATCGCGGCATCTATCGTGATCAACAAGACCAGCGCCGCCGCCGTCAGGCGGTCGGCTCGCCAGAGTAAACGACCAACAATACGTACATTATGCCAATCTATAGTACGCTTCAGCGCCGATTAGAGCAGGGACAGTTTGTGGTCACGGGCGAGATCGCGCCGCCGAAGGGCGCAAGCCGCGCTACGCTTGAGCGCATCGCCGAGGGCATGCGCGGCTTCGTCGATGCAGTCAATTTGACTGACAACCAGCGCGGCCTTGGGCGCATGTCGTCGCTTGGCGCAGGCGTTATCCTTCAGCAGCAGGGCTTCGAGCCGATCATGCAAATGACCTGCCAGCACCGCAATCGGATCGCACTTCAGGCCGATGCACTCAGCGCCGCCGCGTGTGGCATTCAGAATGTGGTCTGCATGACCGGCGACCATCCGCGCGTGGGCGACCACCCCGAGGCCAAGAACGTGCTCGACCTGAACTCGTTTCAGCTAATCAAGATCATGCGAGCGCTGCGCGACGAGGCGCGCTTTCAGTCGGGGGTGCCGCTGGCCGAGGCCCCAGGCTTTTTTCTGGGCGCAGTGGCCAATCCTAACATCGAGCGGGCAGCGCGGCTGGAAAAGAAGATCGAATCTGGCGCAGAGTTCGTGCAAACCCAGATTCTCTTCGACATGGAGCGCTTTCAGCTTTGGATGAACGATGCCCGCGCCGCCTCGCTACATCAGGGCGCACACATCATGGGCGGCATCCTGGTGCTACGTTCAGCACAACAGGCCCGCTTTCTGCGCGACCACCTGCCTGGCTCGCGGGTGCCTGATTGGGTGGTGGAACGCATGGAGCACGCGGAAGACGCCGAGCGTGAAGGCATTGCAATCGCCGCAGAACTGATCGCCACACTCCAGGATACCGATGGTGTTCATGGCGTTCATCTCATGTCGGTCGGCTGGTCTAAGGCATTCCCACGTATCGTCGAGGCGACTGGGCTGTTGCCACGGCCCGCTGCGCCATGCGAGGGAGCGTAGCTTTTGTAGCGAGGTGCAGAACAATTAACCCCTCACCTCAGCCCTCTCCCGGTGGGAGGGGGCTGGGGTGAGGGGGCATCGCAGGGCGCGATATTGCGCCCTGCGATGCCTTCATCGCACGACATTGATCTAATCGCGCTGTTAGGTATGTGCAAGCTATTGGCGCAAGAGAACCGATCGCGTGGTGCGAGGCTGGCAGGGTGACAAGGCGACAGGGTACGGGGCCGACGAAAAACAGCGATCCCCAGCCCCCAACCGCTAGCCCAAGGACAAGCCATGCAGGTAATGAAATTTGGCGCTGTGTCGGTGAGCGAGGCAGCGCGGCTACGTGATGTGGTCGAGATCGTCAAAGGCGCGGTTGTGGGAGATCGTGGGTTGGTCGTTGTCTGCACGGCGCGACCCGAAACGACCGACATGCTGATCAATGCCGCCCGTACCGCCGCCACTGGCTCGGAGGCGCAGGCCGAGGCCACGCGGCGCGAGCTGTGGAATCGGCACCGCGCCCTGGCCGAGAAGTTGGTCGCCGACGAGTGGGAGCGCGAGGCGCTGTACCGCGAGTGGGCTGATGTGCTGAAACAGTTCGACCGAATCACGCGGGCGATCGCAACCCTGGGTGAGCCGTCGCCGCGCGGGATAGACGCCGTGGCCGCTGTTGGCGAACGCTTTATCGCGCACCTGCTTGCGGTGGTGCTGCGCCAAGGCGGCGTGGCCGCGCGCATGACCGATGCCGCCGGACTGATTGTCACCAACGACCATTTCGGCGCAGCTCAGGTCGACCCGGCGGAATCAGTGGCGCGCATCCACAAACGGCTGTCCTACCTGACCCAGGCCGGCATTGTGCCCGTGATTACCGGCTACATCGGGGCGACCAGCGAGGGCGTCGTTACCACGCTCGGGCGCGGCGGTGGCGATTATAGCGCCGCCTTGATCGGCGCGGCGCTGCACGCCCGCGAGGTTACGATCTGGACTGACGTGGATGGTATTTTGACTGCGGATCCCAAGCTGGTGCCGGAGGCGCGCACGCTGGCCGAACTCTCGTATGTCGAAGCCCACGAGATCGCAACCTTTGGCGCAGAGGTGCTGCACCCGCGCACACTTCAGCCACTCGTCGAGCCGCAGATTGTGCTGCGCCTGCGCGACGCGCTGCATCCTGATCGGGCCGGCACCGCGATCAGCGCCGCGCCAAACCCGGCGCGCTCGGGCGTGCGGGCGCTGATCTCTGCGCCCCAGCTGCGCACGCTCAAGGTCGTTGGCCCCTTCAGTAGCGCCTGGTCGCCAGCGCTAGCCGCACGCGCGCTTACCCAGCTGTATGATTCCGGCGTCGAGGTGCTTTCGTTTGCGCAAAGCTTTAGCGAGCGCAGCACGGCCATTACGGTGCGCGCCCCAGACGCAGCCTTCGCGCACGATTGTATTGCCAGCGCATTTGGCGTACAGGCGGACAGCGGCGTTATTCAGGAGGAGCCGGTGGCCCTGGTGGCGATTATCACCAGCGGCAGTGGCGATGTCGAGCCGCGCGTGCTCGGCGCACTGGGAGCGGCAAAGACCCACCTTCTTGCGCTAGCCCGCGCGACCAATGGCACGCACCTGTCGCTGATCGTGCCGGAAAGCGAGCTGGGCGAAACCGTGCGCGTTATTCACAGCGTGCTGCAACTCTAATCTTTTGCGGAAAGAAAACAAAGACCCCAGAACAACGAACAGAAAACCGCAGCGCGGCCCCCGCGCTTCAGCGCCGGGCTCGGTGGTTCTGCGCGTTCCCGGCGCTGAAGCGCCGGGCTAAGTGGTTCTGCGTTCTCTGTTCTGCGTTCTCTGTTCTGCGTTCTGCGTTCTGCGTTCTTCGTTCTTCGTTCTTTGTTCTTTGTTCTTCGTTCTTCGTTCTCTGTTCTTTGTTCTATTCAGGCTGCTTCAGGCGCGCTGCGCTCCACCCGGCCCGCGCCCCAGTCGCGTACCAGGCAAAACACCACGATCACGGCGACCACAGCGGCGGCGAGGTAAGCAGCGTTGGCCAGCAGCGACAGCTCGGCGAACTTCACACCAATGCCAACGAAGGCCCAGACCAGCACCGCCGCGTAGGCCCAATCGCGCCGCGGCAGGGCCACAAGCGCGCCAATCACGGTGGCAAAGCCCAGCAAGACTACCGCCCACACTTCGCCACTCAGGCCAAAACCATCCCAGCCAGCAGCAATCAGCGTGACCGAGGCGTTGGGAATGACCGCCACCGTAATCCAGCCCAGGTAGATACTAAACGGCAAGTTGACCAGCCAGCGCTGCGCGCCCTTCACCAGCGCCCGATCAGGATCGAGCCGGGTGTAGATGACCGCCAGCGCAGCCAGCAGGCCTGACATCATGAGCATCGACAGCGCGTACTGCTCGTAGTGCCAGCTGAACAGCCAGGCCGTGTTGAACAGGTTGCTAGCCACAAACCACCAGCCGACACGCCGCAGCCGCGCGTTGGTCGCTTGGGCAGGGAGCGCCTGGTAGATCACAAAGCCGATCAGCCCCAGATAGATCAGGCTCCAGATTGCAAACACATAGCCGCTCGGCACAAAGAAATTGGCAAAGTTGTTTGAAATCTCGCCAGTCGCGCGCCCGTTGATTTTCACCGTGTTTGCCAGAGCGTTGATCGTCAAAGTCAGGCCCAACGAGGCGATGGTTGCCGTTTGTCGCGCTGTGTCGCGGTTCATATTCATCCTTTATATACCGTTTAGTAGGTTTTGATGAACATACGCGCTCGGTGGGCGGGCGGATGTGGCATAAAAATGGCATTTCGCCTACGGCGGGCAAGGAAGTAACGAATACAGGACTTTCGCTTAAAGCGACTTTTTCGCCTGCGGCGGGCAAGGAATTTTTTTCCTTAGCAGTTTTTTGCGCAGCTGCGCAAAAAACTGCTAAGAAAAGAGTAAATTTCGGTAGCAAGCGAAAGGCCTGGAATAATTGTTTTGTTTTT
>JACMIM010000152.1 GCA_014381165.1 Roseiflexaceae bacterium | reverse complement strand
TTGCGATTACGATCGTCAATATCTGGTTGAGCTACCCGTTCTTCATGCTGATTTTGCTCGGTGGGCTTCAATCCATCCCCGACGATATCTATGAAGCGGCGGATCTCGATGGAGCTAACTACTGGACCAAGCTGCAGTCGCTCACCATTCCGCTGCTGCGCCCAGTCGCATTGCCAGCGATTATTCTGAGCGTAATCACCACACTGAAAATCTTCGAGACGATTTGGCTGATGACGCGCGGCGGCCCGTACTCGCTGCCCGGCCAACCCGGCGCGACCGAGTTGCTGATTGTGTGGGCCTATAACCAAGGCTTCCAGGGCCAGTTCCGCTTTGGCCTGGTCGGTGCGTTTTCGATTGTCGTATTTGCGCTGCTGCTGATCTTGACGCTGGCGTATAGCCGGATCACCAATGTGACGAAGGCGGTGTACGAATGAACCTGCGCAAACCAACCACGGCCTCGCTGGCGCTTCAGTATGCTATCCTGGCGATTGGGCTGACCTTTGCGATCTTTCCAATCTATTTTGTGGCCCAGGCTGCGCTTCGCCCCGGCAACACGCTGTATTCAACCGAACTTCAGCTGCTGCCAACCGATGCGTCGCTAGAACACTTTACCACCATCCTGACCACCAGGACTGACGAACTCAACCTGCCATTATGGCTTTGGAATAGCGTCAAGGTGGCAGCGCTGACAACCATCGTTACGCTGATTGTCACTGTGACTGGCGGCTATGCACTTTCGCGCTTTAAGTTCCGAGGGCGCGGCAGCCTGCTGACCTCGATGCTGGGGCTTCAGGCTTTTCCAGCGGCATTGGCGCTGCCAGCCTATTACCTGCTGTTGAGCCAGTTCAACCTGCTGAACAATCACTTTGGACTCATCCTGGTGTATGCGGCTGGCGCGATTGTGTTCAACGTTTGGAACCTGAAGGGCTACTTCGACACCATCCCGATTGACCTGGAAGAGGCAGCTACGATCGACGGCGCGACGCCGACCCAGGCCTTTTTCATGGTCATGCTGCCGCTGGCCCGCCCCGCGATCGCGGTGACAGCGCTGTTCGGCTTTCTGGCAGGCTTCGGCGATTTCATCGTCGCGCAGACGGTGCTGTTCGACCCAGATCTGTATACAGCTACGGTTGGCATTTTCACGCTTCAAGAGGGCTACCGCACACCCTGGGGTTTGTTTGCCGCCTCGGCACTGATCGTTTCGGTGCCTGTCACCGTGCTGTTTCTGTACCTCCAGCGCAACTTGGTTGGTGGCCTGAGCGCGGGCGGTGTGAAGGGCTAGGTTGCTGACAAGATGACAAGATGACAAGATGACAAGATGACAAGAAACGTCATCTTGTCATTTTTTGTAAAGGGTAGAGCAATGGTTCGCGCTTCTTCAACACACATGATTGTATTAGTGGCCTGTGTGCTCCTCGGCGGCTGTGTTCGTGGCGGGCAGCAGGCCACAAGTAACCCGACCAGCGCAGTGGTGCCGACAGCGCCGCCAGCCGCCCCTGCTGCCGTGCCCCAGCCCACGCTGGTTGCTAGCCCATTGCCTGCAGCTGCCGCAATCGAGCCGTTTCCGCTGCAGGCTGGCTGGTGGGACACTGCCGTGTGCTACGAGGTGTTCGTGCGCTCGTTCTACGATAGTGATGGCGACGGTATTGGCGATCTCAACGGCCTTATCGAGAAGCTCGACTATATCAATGATGGCAACCCGGCGGCGCAGCAAGACCTGGGCGCGAACTGTATCTGGCTGATGCCGATCATGGAGGCGAAAAGCTACCACGGCTACGATACGCTGGATTATTACAGCGTCGAGCAGGACTACGGCAGCAACGATGATTTCAAGAGGCTGATCGACGAAGCCCACAAGCGCGGCATCAAGGTGATGATCGACCTGGTGCTGAACCACACCTCAAGCGACCACCCCTGGTTCCAGGAGGCCCTGCGCGATCCGGCCTCGCCATACCGCGAGTACTTCATCTGGTCGCCGCAGGATCCCGGCTACCGTGGGCCGTGGGGCGCAGTTGCCTGGCACAAGTCGCCCGCCGCCGCCGAGTACTTCTATGGCCTGTTCTGGGATGGTATGCCGGATCTGAATTACCGCAACCCAGCCGTTACCGCCGAGGCGCAGAAGATCAGTAGCTTTTGGCGCAATGAGATGGGCGCGGATGGCTTTCGGCTGGACGCGATCAAACACTTGATCGAGGATGGCACCAAGCAGGAACACACGCCTGAGACGCTGGCCTGGCTGCGCGGCTATCGGGCCTTTCTCGACCGAGCCGCGCCTGGCACATTCACGGTCGGCGAGATATTCGACGCCACGCCGACGATTCTTCAACCCTACTACCCCGATCAACTCGACAGCTATTTTGTGTTCGACCTAGGTGGCCGAATCATCGCGGCGGCGGCGCAGAGCAACGGCAGGCCATTTGCCTCGGCGGCGCAGCGGGTCGAAGATGGCATCCCATTCCAGCGCTACGCGCCATTTCTGACCAACCACGACCAAAACCGCGCGATGAACTTTCTCGGCGGCGATGTGTCGAAGGCCAAGATCGCCGCCACTGCGCTGCTGACGCTGCCGGGAATGCCATTCGTCTACTACGGCGAGGAGATCGGCATGCTGGGTGAAAAAGGCAGCCCGCCAAAAGTCGACGAGCCATTGCGCACGCCGATGCAATGGAGCGCTGAGGCGGGCGGTGGATTCAGCGGCGGCCAGCCCTGGCAGGCGCTACAGCCCAACTATAGCGAAGTCAATGTCGCGGCGCAAGCCAGTGATGCGGATTCGCTGCTGAACTTGTACCGCAAGCTGATTCACCTGCACACGACAACTCCGGCGCTGGCGCAGGGCAGTTTGACCAGGCTGGAATCGAGCGAGAACGCAGTTGCCGCGTATCTGCGGCAGCATGGCGACCAGGCCGTGCTGGTGGTGCTGAACTTTGGCAAGGAGCAAGTCGATGGCGCGACGTTGGATCTCGAAGCCAGCGCACTTGCGCCGGGTGCCTACGAGCTCGCGCCGCTGCTTGGCGACCAGCCGGGCGCACAGCTTGCTGTCGGCATGGGCGGCAGCGTGAGCGGTTACACGCCGTTGCCGGAGCTAGCGCCGCGCACGGGATATATTTTCGAACTTAGGCCGTAGGGGCTGTGATACGTGAGGCGACCTGCCAGCCCTGTTCGATTGCGAGATGGATGCGCCCGCGCCCGGCCGTGAAATCGCCGGCAAAGAACAGGCCGTGGGGCGCGCCGAGGTCGTTGAGCGCCGCGAAGTCGCAGCCGGAATCGGGCTGCGAGTAGCGCCAGCGTTGGAGGTCGATCCAGAGCGGCGTGTCCAGATCCTCGCCAAGCAGTTCACCGGCTAGCGTGGCGATCTGCGGGGCCAGCTGTTCGAGCGGCAGTTCGTAATTGTCGCTGCTCCACTGCGCGGCCATCTGGGCAATCAGCAGGCTATGCCCAGGCGGGCAGCGCTCGACGCCCTTGGCGTGCTCCAGCGCCAGCCAAGAGATTGGGTGCTGGCGGTCACTGTTCAGCAGGGCGTAGAAGGGTCGGGCCACCAGCCGGTCGTAGGCTAGCGCCAGCGAAAGGCAGCGCCGGTAGCGCGCCCGGCCAAGCTCGGTGGTCAGTGCGCCACGCACCTCCTCGGCAAGATCGCTCGCCGCCAGAATGTCGACGATCTGCGGTGCGGGCGGCGTCAGCAGCACTATGTCGGCCTCGCCGAGGAATTGGCCCTGGTCGCCGGTTAGCTGCCAACGCCCTGTATCGTGGCGCAGCGCGACCACCCGTTGTTCGCGGCGCATGTCGAGGCCTTCGGCCAGCAGCTTGCCTAGGCGGCTGTTGCCATCGGTATAGAAGTAGCTGGTCTCGGCATTGGCCGCCGCATCGCC
>JACMIM010000151.1 GCA_014381165.1 Roseiflexaceae bacterium | reverse complement strand
CATTCCGAAGTTGATGGTGAACGCCGCCGCCGGGCCCGTCTCGATTCAATGGGGCCTACGCGGCCCGAGCTCCGCCGTCGCCACGGCCAGCGCCAGCCCCGACAGCCAGCACAATTGCCGCCATCATCCAGGCGTCGTTGTGGGCGGCAGCCACCGATTCCCACAGCGCCAGCGGGTTCCACAGCCACAGGTACAATCCCAGCCAGCGCTGCTCGGGCGCAGTCCGCCGCAGCGCCAGCCAGATCGCCCCGCCACACACCAGAAACCCCAGCGCGCCCAGCTCCTTGTAGCCCAACATCAGGCTGCGTAGGCTCGGATCAACTGTTCGCGGCGCAGCCCCCGGACGCTCGCCAGCCAGCCAGGCTGTGCCCGCGCTGAGGCCTTCCCACAGCGGCCCGTAGGCTGTCACCGCGCGGTGCCAGGGGACGAAGCGAAATGGCTGCGCAGCGATCAACGGGTCGTTTTGGAAATCGGCGGGCACCTGGAGGAAGTTATTCGCCCCGTAGCGCACGGCCATGCGCCCGCGAAATAGGTAATCGTATACATCGAGCGATGTGGTCGGGTAAACCCAAAGCAGCAGGGCGCACGCCACCAGCGGCACGCCAAGCAGCAGCAGGCGCGCAGCAAGCGGGAGCTGCCCGCGCCCTGAAAGCACCAGCGCACCCAGCGCGTAGCCGCCGAACAGCAGCAACACTGCACACAACAGCCCAACTCCCACCAAAGGGGCCGAGCCGGTCAGCCGGTCGAGGTTCTGCAACGGAATAGTGTAGATGTCGAGCAGTGGAAATTGCAGCAGTGCGCCGGTGTAGATCAGCAGCGAACCGAGGCCGACCAGCGCCAGAGTCAGCGTGCGGCGGGGCGAGAGGTTCATGGATTGTCCGGACTTAGCTATTCCAGATATCACTGATATAGCTACTCGTAGTGATACCGGCAGGCAATCACTACTATTTCCTGGTTCGTCGCACTATATATAAGGCGATGCTCATCAGTTATTCGGCGCGACCAGTACCCAGATAGATTCGCTTTGAGTGCCTCCGGCTTGCCAATGCCATCGAATGGCTCGCGCATAACATCTTTGATCAGAAGATTAATGCGCTTGAGAACCTTGCGGTCATACTCTTGCCACCACAGATAGTCGACCCAGGCTGATGGCGTCCACACCAATCTCATACGTCCAGCAACTCCTGCTCACGCGCTTGTCCAAGTTGAGCCTCGCTGATGGAAGCGTGCAGATGTGCAGCATTCGCCGGATGTGCAAGAAGATACAGCGTTTCTTTCCAAGAATTGTACTCATCGAGCGGAACGAGTACAACACGATCACCTGTTTCATTCACAACAATTGTTGGCTCTGCATCAGCAACCACGCGCGTAATCAGACGCTCTAAATTTTGCTGCGCTTCTCGTGCTGTCATGGCATTCATGAAAGACCTCCATTTGTCGGACATTATAACTCACCCTGTACAGCTTAGGACTTACGCAGTTGGCGGTTCCTGCCTGCGGCAGCATGGAAAAGCTATCTTTTTGTTTCGGTTTTTGGCGCAAAGCGCCAAAAACCGAAACAATTATTCGTTTGTTGCTTGCCCGCCGCAGGCGAAATGAAAACGCTTGGGCAACTGCGTAACTCCTAATCTAATAGGATTGCTATAGATGCTATTCGCCCGCCGCAGGTGTCACACCAGCGACTGATAGAGCTGTTCGATCTGGCCGATCACATGGCTGGTACTGAAGCGCGCCTGCGCCGTGGCCTGAGCAGCGGCCCCTAGCCTGCGGCGGGTGGCTGGGTCGCCAAGCAGTATGGCCATGCGGCGCGCGAACAGCTCCGGCGTGGCGGCCAGCACGCCATTCTCACCGTCGTGGATGAGATCGTGGATGCCACCAGTGGGCATGGCCAACATTGGTGCGCCGCACGCCGCTGCCTCTAGCCAGACCCGGCTGAGTGGTTCGCCCCAGGCCGAAGGGAACAGCAACAGCTCGCAGCCCGCAATCAGCCGTAACACTTCGTCGTGCTCGATCCATTCTAGAAAACGTGTTGACACACCAAGCGTGGCCAGTTCGCGCTCGAGCAGCGGCTTGAGTGGGCCGTCGCCAGCGAAAACCAGGGTTGGCTGTTGTCGGCGGTCAGATGCCCATTGGCCTAACAACCGAAACTGCTGAAAAATATCGATCAGGAGATGCGCGCCTTTGTTTCGGTCGAGCTTACCCACGAACAGCACATACGGGCCGGAAACCGACTTCTGGGGTTGTGCGATCGTTTGAGCGATCCCCGCGATGTTGACCATGTTCGGGATGACATGAATGCGTTCAGGCGGCACTAGAGTGCGAAGCCGCTGGGCGATGTAGCTGCTGACGGCGATTACAGCATCGGCTTGCCGAAGGATGTGCTGACGGCGGCGCAGGTGGCCGAGCATGTATGGAATAGCTGGCATCGCCACAGCCCCGCGCAGCGGCCCCGTGCGGGCCACGAGATCAGTCGCCAGCGCGGCCCAGGTTTGGCCGCTGTAGGGCACCTGGTTGCCGTGCAGCCCGGTGGCGAAATAATCCCACGGCCAATGGTCGCGCACCGTAACCACCACCGGCAACCCCAGGTGCCGCCCTGCAATGACCGCCGCCCCCGCCGCCTGAACGTGCTGCGCGTGAATTAGAGCTGAGGGCTGAGGGCTGAGGGCTGAGGGCTGAGGGCTGAGGGCTACCGCAATAACGCGCGCAAATTGTGGCCATAGCCGCTCGTGGCGAAAGTAGTTTTGAACAAAGGGCAGGTTGGGGGCGTGGTAGCCAAAACGCACAGTGGGCACGCCAAGCACGTCCTCCCGGGCCACGCCAGCCGCCTGAAGCCTTGGCACAATCGCAGTGACTGTGTGGCCGCGCGCGATGAGTGCCTGCGCCAGGGCGTGGCTGCTCCAGCCTGCGCCGCCACACTTGGGCGGAAAGACATCGCTGGGCAGCAGGATGTTCACTGCGGCTTGATCGCCAGACCAAGCTGCGCCAGCGCATATTCGACACCACTCTGGAGATCGCTCAACGTGACTAGGCTGCCCAGTTCGACATCGAGTTCCACCAAGGTTTGGGCGAACGGGGCGCTGATGCCCACCAGGATCACCTGCGAGCCAAGCAGCGCAGCAGCGCGGGCGGTCTGCATTAGGTGGTTAGCCACACTGGTATCGAGCGAGGAGATGCCAGTCACATCCAGCAACACAATGTCGGCCTGCTCGCGGGCGATCGCCTCTAGAAGCTGCTCGGTCACATCCTGAGCGCGCACGCCATCGATCCGGCCAACCAGCGGCAGCACCAGGATACCGCTGTACAGCGGAATAATTGGTGTCGAAAGCTCTTGAACTGCGGTACGCAACACCTGCCGGTCGGCAGCTGTTTCGCGTATCTGCAATTGCATCTGCTGAGTCATCTGCTGCACCACCGCCTGGGTGCGCTGTGCGGTCAGCCGTTCCAGCTCGATCATGGTGTCGAGCGCCTCGCGCGATTCAGGGTAGGCCGCGACAACTGCAGCGAGCGCAGCCTGATGTTCATCTTGAATGGCCGCCATCGCCGGCCCAAACTCGCTGGGATCGTCGAGCTGTGTGCGGGTCAACTCGTCGAGCATCTGGGCTAGAATCTCCGGTTGCTGCTGGGTCATACCAATCAGGCTGTCGACCTGCGCCAACGCCATAGCCTGCCGCTCCGCCTCAAGAATGGGTGTTTCCGCGACCAGTGCGACTAGTTGTTCAGCAATCGCCGTCTTTTGGTCGCGCAGAATGCGAATAAGTGCGCTTGGCATAACAGCTCCTGGTTTGATCAGCTTGTTAACTGTCGTGCAATCTGCTCTAGCTCGCTGCAGTGATGCGCCCACGAGAAATGCTCGACCACCCGCGCTCGCGCCGCACTGCCCAGCGTGCGTGCGGTTTCAGGCGCGGCAAGCAGCCGGGCGATCGCGCCTGCGAGCGCTGTGATGTCGCCTTCCGCGTACAGCAGGCCCTCGCGTTCGTGGCGAACGATTTCGTTCAGCGGCGCGATATCGGCGGTGACAATTGGCAGGCCGGCCGCCATGTACTCATAGATTTTCAGCGGCGACCAAAAGAATCCCGCCGCGCGCAGCGCTGGATGCGGTGCGGTGTTGAATGGTGCGACCGCGACCATGGCCTGGCCAAGCAGCGCTGGCACATCGTGGTAGTCCACCGCGCCGGTAAAATGAAAGCGACCAGGCCAAGCCTGCGCGAGCTGGGCGGCGGCGTGACGCTCCGGTCCATCACCTACCAGCAGGAACTGCGCCGGGCTGCCTTGTTCAAGCAGCAGCGCCGCCGCCCGCACAAAATCGAGCACACCATGCCAGGCGCGGAACGAGCCGAGAAACAGCACAGTTGGGATTGCCGATTGACCAGCCGAATCTGCGGTCTGCAATCTGCAATCTGCAATCTTTTCAAAGCGCTCGACATTTGCGCCCCACGGCAGCTCAATTATGCTTGCCCGTGGTATCTCAGGCGGCACGGTTGTGTGCAGCGGCGTCACAATTCGGGCGGCCATCCGGCACTGCGCGAGCGCCCAGCGGCGCAGCGGCCCGCCTAAGGCGTCGTCTAGTCGGCGCTTGAATACCACTGGCGGGTCGACAATCAGCGCGTTGACCTCGAGGATGGCTGGGATGCCAAGCCGTCGCGCAGCTAGCAGGCCGCCGCCGGCGAAATTGTAGTAGCGCTCCATCACCAGATCGGGCTGGATCGCCGCCGCCAAGCGGGCGATCAGTGGAGCCGCAAACAGTGAGGCTGCTTTTGGCACATCGATTTGGTGTAATGTGAAGCCCTCAAGCTGTGCTGAGACCGGGCGAGCCAGTGCTGCCAGGCCAGCCCAACCAGGGCGCGAGCAAGCCACCACATGCAGCTCGTGGCCGCGTGCTGCCAGCCCGCGCGCCACCTCTAGGGTATGTGTCGAGCCGCCGAGCGAACCAGGCACAGGGATGCCGCTGGCCACATACAAAATGTTCACAGCCGCTCGTAGCGGTCGAGTTCAAGTGTGATCACCAGCGAACCTGGTGCGGAGCGCTTGGCAATCACAATCGCCCGCTCGACTGCGTTCTCCTCGACGCCGACCAGCAGCGTGGTGTTGCCCTTGCGCAAAAAGCCACCGGTCGAGGCCAGCCGCGTCACGCGAAACCCCTGCTCGACCAGCGCATCCACAGTAGGGTCGGCCATATGTGCTTCGGTGATAAACATGAGTAGTTTCATGGACGATACACCTTGCAGCGGCGCAGCAAGCGCCAGCGTGCGATAAACCGACTGATCGAACCCCGCAGCGGCGCAGCAAGCCCTAGCGTGCGATAAACCGACAGATCGAACCCCTGGGGCTTGCTGCGCCGCTACGCAATCCCCGGCCCGCCGCGCAACAGCCATTCTTCCAACGTTTTTCCTACCGCCTCTAAACTCGCGGCGCTGATTTTCTCGAGCGTGTCCTGGGTGGTATGCCAGTAGGGGTAGTCGAAATCGATAATGTCGATCGCGCGGTAGCCCTGCTGTAAGAATGGCGTATGATCGTCGATCACGGTGTATTTTGGCTCTGGAATAAAGCTCGTGTAGCCAAGCTGGCCGGCTACCGCCCAGACACCCTCCTTGATCCGTTGATCCGAGGACTGCTCGTAATACAGTTGTTGGTCGGCATCGCCAACCATGTCGATCACAACCACCGCCTCGGGGGCCATGCTGAGCGCGCTGGCCATGTAGGTCGAGCCGACAATCCACTGCCAGTCGTCGAGGTCGCCATTATCTTCGGCGTCGAAGGCCGCTAGCCAGATGGTGTGGCCAAGTGTCGCGGGATCAAGCACGCGCGCAAGCTCCAGCAGCACGGCCACGCCGCTGGCACCATCATTGGCAGCCGGCACTGGGTCGGCCTGTTTGGCTGGGTCGGGATCACGGTCGGCGCGGCGGCGGGCGTCATAGTGCGCGCCAATAATAATTCCAGGGCCGCTGCCTTTCTTCGCGATGATATTGCGGCAGCTAATGCCCTGGTACTCAAAGCGCTGGTTTTCGACCTCCCAGCCAAGCTGGCCGAATTGTTGGGCGATGTAGTCACCACACTGTGTCCAGCCAGGGCTACCGGTATCGCGGGGGATCCACTGCATCTGCGCGGCGGCGTGTTCCAGCGCGCGCGTTCCGTTGAACTGGGCGCTACTGATGGCAGGCGTTGGCGTTGCGGGCAGCGGTGGGTAGGCGGCAGGCGTTTCGACCGTGGGAAGATACACCGTGGGGGCCGGGTAGGCAGAAGGCGCGACAGCCGGCGTGAATGGCAGCGCTGTGGGTGGCGCAATAGTGGGCGCAGCCGACCCACGCTGGCCGCAGGAGCTAGCCCAGGCGGCGAGCACAAACGCCAGCCCGCTGCGCATAAACGATCGACGACAAGAGTGAACAGGCATGGAGTCGGGTGGAATCCCTGCAATGGCGGGGCTAGGCAACCATCGCGGGGGATGCTATAATTGTGTCAACACCGTTTGACAGGCCAGACCAACAGGCGACCTGGCTGTCTTGACGAAAGGAGCAGATCGATGGGCGACAAGAACCCAAAGAACAACCAGAAGAAGGATAAGCAGAAGGTAACCAAAAAGGAAAAGTAGGGTTTCTGCTTTGGTCTCT
This sequence comes from Roseiflexaceae bacterium, assembly GCA_014381165.1. Classification (GTDB taxonomy): domain Bacteria; phylum Chloroflexota; class Chloroflexia; order Chloroflexales; family Roseiflexaceae; genus JACMIM01. The sequence goes on along the minus strand of JACMIM010000151.1, from coordinate 3,207 downwards.
CCGGGGCTGGCGAATATCGCTGGCCCCGCTCCTTTTCCGGCCCTGAGCATACCACACGCCGCGATATTCGGTCAAGTTTACGCACCAGCGCGTTTGAAACCTGCTTCTTGCGCAGGCGATGCGCTTCATCTAACGAATACTTCATGAAATATGTACTCAGCCACCTTGTCCTCGCACTGGCCGTGCCGATACTGGCGGCCTGCACGCCAGCGGCACCAGCTGGCCCGCGCCCAACCGCGCCGACCATTCTGGAGATTACTCCCGCGCCGACCCAAGACATCGATGCGACCGCGACAGTATATGCCGGTCGCCTCATCCCAACGCCCACGCCCGCCGGACTGTACGTCATCCAGCAGGGCGACACCCTTGGCGCGCTAGCCGAGGAGTTCGGATCGTCGGTCGAAGAATTGCTGGCCGCCAACGGTTTGACTGATCCCAACGCCATTCAGGTCGGTCAGCCACTGCTGATACCTTCGCTGATCAGCCAGACACTGGTGCTGGCAACACCAAGCGCAAGCACGGCGATACCGGCCGGCTCGCCCACACCCACCTTCGCAACGCCGTGAAAGCCGTTCAGCGAATTCTCATTCGAAAGTCGCAGGGATGTGTCTTGACAAAGCGCACGCGGTTCGCTATACTACCAGTGTGTTCGCATCATTGATATATGCCGTACAGGCTTGAAGGAGGTGATGCCCATGAGTGATTGTAAGCGTATGGGCGTCGCCGGTAGCGTAGCTCGCTAAGGACGCACTGGCCGACGCCCGGATTTATAGAAAGCCCCTGCTTATGGCAGGGGCTTTTTTTTGCGGGGCTTTGCCCTGCCAAGCCACCACCTGAATAACTCACTTTACGCAGCACACTGCGGGCGAACACCAGGTTCGCCCCTACAGTGACGGATGCGTTGGTTTCATTACCTGCACGCAATCCAGCCAACGTCCCCGTGGGTCGGTGCGTAATGTGAGTGAGTAATTATGACAATACAAAGGCCCTGGTGCAGCGCACCAGGGCCTTTATGGTATCGAGTAGCAAAGCGATAAGCCGCGCGACTATCCGTTGTCGCTGTCGCGCTCCTTGCGGACGAGTTCAGGTTCAGCCGGTGTCTCCACGGTGGTCGCTGTCTCCTCCTCGGCACGAGTCGCAGTGATGCTTGCGACGACTTCGTCGGGCGGATTTACCAGCGAAACGCCCTCTGGCAGCTTCAGGTCGCTAACCGTGACGTTCTTGTCGAGATCGTCAAGCACGCTGATATCGGCTTCCAGGTGGCCGGGAATGTTGGCCGGCAGCGTTCGAACGGTCACGCTGGTCAGCATCTGGTTGACCACCGCCTCGCCAAGCTTGGCTAGCGGCGATTCGCCGATCAGCGTGACTGGCACGTCGACCGTCAATTCGATCTTGAGATCGACCACCAGCAGGTCGGCGTGAATAACCGTGCGCGAGACTGGGTGGCGCTGAATTGCGTGGATCAGCGCCGAGGCGGTGGGCTGGCCGGGGATGGATACCTCGACCAGTGCAGTCTTGCCGGACTTGCGCAGCAGGTCGGCAAAGGTGCGTGCGCCGATCTGCACAGCGAACGGCCCGATATTCTTGCCATACACGGTCGCTGGCAGGATGCCTTGACGGCGCAGCCGATTGACCTTTTTGCCCATCAGGGTGCGCGTCTCGAATTCCAGGATTAGTTTCTCGGCCATAATAACTCTGTTGCTCCTTGAGCTGCAAATACCTTCGCCAAAAGCTAGGGGGATTCGCCCGTTAGCTCCAAGCCTGGAATAGTACCATATTGTGCCAGGGCGTGCAACCGGCGGCAGCTGCCCAGCTGAAGCCGCTGGCTGAGGTTACGAAGCCTGCCTGCGCGGGCTGAACATCGTCTCAGCCCGCAGAGGCGGGCTTGGTTCTACTGGCCCGGCGCTTCAGCGCCGGGTCAGGTGCGCAGAATACTATGCACCCTCACCGCCGCCACACTGCATCGGCCACGCGTGCGGCGCGCAAGTTCATCTGCACATTATGCACCCGCACTATGTCTGCGCCGGCCGCCACCGCTAGAGCGGTGATCGCGGCGGTGCCTTCATCGCGCTCGTGCGGCGGCAGGCCCAGGGGCAGGCCGATAAACGATTTGCGCGATGCGCCGATCAGCAGCGGCAGCCTGATCGCCCGCAGCTCGATCATACGCCGCACCAGTTCTAGGTTTTGTGCGGGGGTTTTGCCAAAGCCAATGCCGGGGTCGACGATAATGCGTTCGTGGGGGATGCCGCGCGCTTGGGCGTAGGCCACGCGCTCGCGCAGCCCGGCGATCACCTCGCCCAGCAGGTCGGCATACGTAATGTCTTGGTAGTGGCCGCCGAGCGCGCCCACGCTGGGCTGGGCACGGCGATTGTGCATCAGCACGATCGGCACGCCCCGATCTGCCACCAGCTCGGCCAGTGCGTCGTTCCAGCCGCCTTCGGGTGTGCGCAAGCCCCAGATATCGTTGATGAGGTGCGCGCCAGCGTCAAGCGCGGCCTCGGCTACCTTGGCGTGGTAGGTATCGACCGAGATCGGCAGGGACTGCGTGCGGGCCAGCGCTGCCACCACTGGCACCACGCGGCGCAGTTCCTCCTCATGCGTGACTGGCGCGGCACCTGGCCGGGTCGATTCGCCACCGACATCGAGCATGTCCGCGCCTTGATTGGCGAAACGTTGCGCCTGGGCCAGCGCCGCCGCGATGTGGTCGCCCTCGGGCGCAACCAGGCCGTCGGCGCTAAACGAATCCGGCGTGACATTGATGATGCCCATGATGTAGGTGCGCGCGCCCCACGTCCATTCGGCGTTGCCTAGTTTCATCATCCTGCTACTCAGCATCGAGCATGCGCTGCATCTCGCGCACGGCGAGTTCCTGCTTGTACTGCCCGCGCTCACGGCGGTAGGTGCGAATGCCCATGATGAGCAGGGCCGGGATGAGCACCGGCCACCAGCCTTGAAAGTCGCGCAGCGCGTTCCAAAATAGGCGCACCGGCAGCGCAAATGGCGAGGCCAGCACCTGCTCGAAGACCGAGCGGTTCTCGACTTCTGCTGGGTCGGGCAAGCTGCGTGTAAGCAATCTTTGCATATTGTTCTCCACATTCTTAATAGTATTAGGACTTACCCAGTTGGCGGTTCCTGTCTACGGTAGCCCGGAAGCTCTATCTTTTTTGTTTCGGTTTTTGGTGCAAAGCGCCAAAAACCGAAACAATT
>JACMIM010000150.1 GCA_014381165.1 Roseiflexaceae bacterium | reverse complement strand
GATAACAAGATGACAAGATGACTCCGGACTACTCATCTTGTCATCTTGTCATCTTGTCATCTTGTCATCTTGTCATCTTGTCATCTTGTCATCTTGTCATTCGGTTTGGAGCATATAGCCCATGCTCCGGATGCTAACGAGCTGCACGCCCGCAACCGTGGTCGATTCGAGCTTGTGGCGCAGCCGTGCGATATGCGGGCGCAAGAGTGCGCGGGCCTCGTCCTCGGGTTGAGCGCGCCCATACACGGCCTCGGAGAGAATCGAGTAGCTCAACGCGGTGTCAGGCTGCTGGGCGAGCGCGGTGAGCAGCGAGAACTCGGTGCGGGTGAGCGAAAGCGTGTGGCCGCCCAGGCTAACCCCATGACGCCGCAGATCGAGCAGCAGCGGGCCGACCTCGATCCGGTCGGAGCTTGATGACGCTGTCGGCATCTCGCCGCCCGTGCTATCCATAACCCCAAGCGCGCGGGCGCTGTCGCTGATGCGCTGGAGCAAGTCGGTGCGCTGGAGCGCCACCCGCCGCCGATTCAGGCCGCGCTCGACGCGCTCGCGGATGTCGTGAACCTGTGCTGGCTTGAGCAGGTAGTCGAAGGCACCGTGGCGCAGCGCTGAAATCGCGCTGTTGATCGAGCCGTGCGCAGTCAGCAGAATCACCTCGGTCGCCGGCCAGCGCAGCTTGATCTCCTGCAACACCTCGATGCCATCGCTGTCGCCCAGCCGCAGGTCGAGCAGGATGATATCGAACTCCTGTTCGTCGATCAGCGCGCGCGCCTCAGCGCCAGTACCAACCGACTGCACCCGATAGCCATGCGATCGCAGTGCAGCGTCTAGCATAATTCGTACGGATGGCTCGTCGTCGACGACAAGAATATGCACCGTCTGCATAGCTGAAACTCCTTAGGACTCAAGCGGCAGGCTTATCGTAAAGGTCGTGCCTTCGCCGACCGTACTCTCAACACGCAGGCGGCCCATGTGCCGCTCGACAATCGCCTTGCTGGTGTAGAGGCCCAGGCCCATGCCAAGCTCTTTGGTGGTGTGCAGGCCATCGAAGATGCGCTGGAGCGGCTCAGGAGCAATGCCTACACCGGTGTCACCCACCAGCACGTCGATCATTCTTGGCTGATTTTCGCCGCCTTGAAGCACAGTCGTGACGCTTAACACGCCGCCATCTTTCATGGCCTCGATCGCATTGAGCACAAGATTCAGCAACACCTGCTTGATTTGGTCGGCCACACATGTCATAGGTGGCAAGTCAGCTGCCAGCCTGCGCCGAACCAGCACTTGATGGCGCTCCATCTGTTTGCTGGTCAGCAGCAGCACGTTATCAACCAGTTCGTTCATATCGATCGCTGCGGCCACGTCGGCGCGCGGGCGGTACAGATCGCGCAGCCGGGCAATCACGCGAACAATCCGCTCGATTTCGCCCTCGGCCAACTCGAGGAAGTTACGGTTTGGCGTTCCCTGTTCGCACTGCTCGAGAAACAGCTGCAGAAACCCTTGGATTGCCTGAAGCGGGTTACCGACCTCGTGCGCGATACTGGCGGCCAGTTGGCCGATCGCCGCCAGCTTCTCGGCCCGCACCAACTGGGTCTGGAGTGAGACTCGCTCGGTGATATCTTCCCAAACTTCGACCACCTGACGTGGGCGATCGTCGGGATCGAGCAGCGGGAAGCTTGATATTTCCATCAAGGTCGGCCCGCCATCGGGGTTCAGCAGCGATTGCCGCAGCTTGGTGGCAACACCATAATCAAAGGTTTGTCCCGCTGGCGAGGCTGTCCACACACCGATTGCGGCGCTGTAGTGCAAGCCAACCAGCGCCGCCGGGTCCAGGCCGAAGCGGTCGGACAGCGCCCGGTTGGCAGCCAGCACCGTGCCATCGGCGTCCATGAGCGCCAGGCCCATAGGAATACTGTCGATCACGCCACGCAACAGGTTGCGGCTGAGCTGAATCTCGCGTAGGCGGGCGCGCTCGGCGACCTCCTCGGCTTGAACCTGGACGACCGCAATCTGCCGCGCAGCTTCGAGTGCGCCGGCGGCAAGCTCGGCTATAGCCTGGGCCTGATCAAGATCCCATTGGGCCGGGTTCGTGAAAACGACAACGGCAGCGCCAATCGGCCGGTCTGCGGCCAGCAGCGGAAGCACCAGTGCTGGCTGGTTCCCCAGCGCCGTTTGTACCGGCTGTGTACGCCCACGCACTTTGCGCAGCAGCGGCGAAAGTTCCTTTGCGTGGGTAGCGGCGTATTCAGCCTGCCCAACCGACACCGTAAACCGCGGAATCTCGCCGGCATTACCAACCAGCGAAAGAAAACACAGTTGCCCGCCAAGCGCACGCATCAGTCGTTCAGCGATCTGTTCGGCGCTGGCGTAGAGTGAAGCGGTTGCGGGAATTGGAATGGCAGCTTGCGGCGTCAAACGCTGATTCACGATAATACCTGATGATCGGCCATGCGTTTCTACAACATGTTATGATATGAACGCTTTGTATTGTGGCATTTGTCATTTCACTTGTCAAGCATTGGCGAAAGGAGCACGGCGTGCGTAAAGCTGACATCGGCGTGATTGGCGGGAGCGGCCTGTATGCAATGCCTGGTCTAGAGGGTATCGAGCAGGTGGCGCTGGAAACACCGTGGGGCGCGCCCAGCGATAGTTACGTCGTTGGGACGCTGGCCGGACAACGGGTCGCCTTTCTGCCACGCCATGGCGTCGGCCACCGCCTGACACCAAGTGAGGTGCCTTCGCGGGCAAATCTGCATGGCTTTAAGCAGCTCGGCGTGCGCTTTCTGATCGCGGTCAGCGCCGTGGGCAGCCTGCGCGAGGACTACGCGCCAGGGCAGCTCGTGGTGCCCGACCAGCTATTCGATCGCACCAAGGGCATTCGGCCCGCCAGCTTCTTTGGCGAGGGTATCGTGGCGCATGTGCCATTCGACCACCCGTTTGATCCCACACTCAGCGATCTACTGCATCAGGCCGCCAGCGCCAGTGGCGCGGCCGTTCACCGTGGCGGAACGTATGTCTGCATGGAAGGGCCGCAGTTCTCGACACTGGCCGAAAGCCAGGAGAATCGCCGCGCCGGCTTTGATCTGGTTGGCATGACGGCGCTGCCCGAAGCCAAGCTGGCCCGCGAGGCCGAGATCGCCTATGCCATGCTGGCCATGGTCACCGACTACGACTGCTGGCACCCTAACCACGCTAGCGTCACGGTCGAGCTGGTCATGCAGGTCATGCACAAGAACGTCGCCGCCGCCCAGGCAACCATCGGCCAGCTCATCCCGCTGATCGGCGCGGGGTTCGCAAGCCCGGCCCACCACGCGCTCGCCGGTGCAGTCATGACATCCCCCGATGTGATTCCTGCCGAGAAGCGCGCGCAGCTGGCCCTGCTGATGGAAAAGTATCCGTAAGAGCACTAGCTATAGCGGGCTAGAAGCCCGCTGTTAGGGGGCCAAACGCGCTGAAGCGCGTTAGCAAGGAAAGGACTTCAACGCGCTTCAGCGCGTTTTGTGTACTAACAGCGGGCTTCCAGCCCGCGAAGGAGAAACCAACAATGACCGTCGCAAGCCGCTGGACCAGCGCCGATCTGGAGCAATTCCCCGACGACCCGACCCTGCGCTACGAAATTATTGATGGAAAATTGTACGTGTCGAAAGTACCGAATTGGTATCACCAGGTTATCGCCGACCGTATAGGCGACGCCCTGCGCCGCTGGAACGAAACCTCTGCCGCAGGCGAGGCGGTATCTGGCCCAGGCATCATCCCGCCAGACGACGATAATCTTATCCCTGATCTGGTGTGGATCAGCCACGAACGGCTTGCCGCGGGACTTGGCAGCGATGGCAAGCTGCACCTGCTGCCAGAGCTGATTGTCGAGGTGCTTTCGCCCGGCCTGGCGAATGAGCGCCGCGACCGCACCGATAAGCTGGCGGTCTATGGGCGGCAGGGCGTGCGCGAATACTGGATCGCCGATCGCAAACAGCGCACGATCGAGGTATACCGCACAACCGGCGACATACTCGCCCACGCCGCAACCATTGGCGAACGGGAGACGCTGGATTCGCCGCTGCTGCCTGGCTTCGCGCTCGCACTGGAGCGTGTGTTCCGCACTGTGCCGCAAGAGTAACGCTTCAAGGCGGTATACCTCGTGCTATAATGCTCATATGTTCGCATACAGGGCCAGTCGCGCGTGACTGGCCCTGTTTCGATTGCGCTGTAGCCAACCGCCGATAGCCGATACCTTTTTATGCACCTTCACCACTTCCTCGCCGAACTGGCCGATAGCAGCCAGGTTGAGGCGATTACTCAAGCGTTGCGGGCCGAGAGCGCAGTCCGGCTGCGCGTCGCCCCGGCGCTTGGCGCAGCTC
>JACMIM010000149.1 GCA_014381165.1 Roseiflexaceae bacterium | reverse complement strand
GTTTCTGCCAGTAACGGTGAGGTAGCATAACCTAGCGGAGGGGCGGGTTGCAACCCGCCCCTCCGCTAGGTTATGCTACCTCACCGTTACTGGCAGAAACACGCTGCGGGCCGGCAGCAATGTGTCGTCGATGCCGCTGCGCATGCCCGGTGCGCTGATGGTCAGCGGGTCGGCCGCCGCGAGGCTCAACTTACCGCTGTAGAAAGTCGGGCCATAGCCGCTGCCTGCTGGCGGCGTGAAGCGCAGGCGGTACGCGCCATTCGGCAGGCCGGGCCGCGTTTGGTAGACGCCTAGCCCGTTGGTTTCGCCTGCGGCTACCGGCTGCCCAGCACTGTCGTACACCGTCACCGTGGCACCGGGCTGCCCCACCGTTCCAACGGCGCTTTGGGTCACGCCCATCGCAAACACTTGCCCGGTGATCTGCGCGCCCTTGGCCAGCACCGCATCGACGCCGCTGCGCGTGGCTGGCGCGGCCACCTCCACGGCGTCGGCGCTGGCCAGCGTGTTTTTGCCATTGGCGAACGTGGCGATGTAGCCGCCCATTTCGCCATAGTCAGATGGCGCGAAGCGCACACGGTAGCTGCCACTCACCAGGGCTGGCTCTGTGACGTACAAGCCGGTCGGGCCGGTGTAGCCGGCCGCTACCTGGTTGCCACTGCTGTCGTACACCTCGATCTCGATCCGTGAAAGCCCCGCACCGCTGCTGGCGTCAGTTACTTTGCCACTGATCAGACCGCCCTTGACCAGCGCCGCATCAATGCCGGTGACATTGGTGGTGCCGCTCACCATGATGCTGTCGGCTGTGGCGAGGCTGGTTTTGCCATTGGAGAATGCCGCCGCGTAGCCAGAGGGATCGCCATACGGGTTGAAGCCAACCCGGTATGTGCCAGGGCCGATGCTGTCTTCCGTTACGTAGGAGCCATCTGGCCCAGTTTCCGCCCAGGCAATGTATTCGCCGCTGCTATCGTAGATCAACACGTCGATGTTTGGCAGTGGCACGCCAGTATTGGCGTCGGTGACACGGCCCGCGATGGTTGCGCCACGCGGCAGCGCGGCGTCGATGTTTGCGGTGATGTTTGGGGCTGTGACAGCGACCACGCCAGCGTAGAACGCGCCAGCGTAGGGGCGACTATCACCCTGCGGGTCGAAGCTCACGCGGTAGCTGCCACTCGGCAGACCCGAGGTCGTATAAACGCCATCGCTGGTGGTGTAAGCGTATGCGACCGAGTCACCTGCCGCGTTCAGGATGGAGACTGCAACGTTTACCAGTGGCAGGCCGGTATCGGCGGCGGTGATTCGACCGCTGATCGCGCCGCCCTGTGCCAGCACGGCATCGGTATTCGTCACCGCCGTTGGCGCAGTGATGACGATTGGATCAGAAAGCGCAAGCGTGGCCTTGTCGCTATAGAATTCGCCGAGGTAACGCTGTGGGTTGTCCGAGCGGGGTGAGAACCCAACTCGGTAAGTGCCGCTTGGCAGCGCTGGCGTTGTAATGTAGCTTCCCGCAGTGTTCGTTCGGCCCTCGGCCACAGCCTTGCCAGCGCTGTCATACACCCGCACATACACACTGCCGACGCCTGCGCTGCCAAGAGCGCTGACGCGCCCGCTGATGCTGCTGCCCAGGTCGAGCGCGGCGTCGATGTTTGTCGCACTATTCGGCGGCGCGATCGCGATTGTATCAGCCGTATCGAACGAAGCTTTCGTGTTATAGAACTCAGACGCATACCCGCAGGCCGAGCCGTTGTCATCGGGGATGAACTTGACCCGATACTCGCCAGCGCGCAGCACTGGCTTCGTCGCATATTGGCCGGTAGCATCGGTGTTGACCGTCTCGACACGATCGCCGCTTGCATCATAGATTTGGACCGACACATCATCCAGGCCAGTGCCGGTGGTGGCGTCGGTGACGCGCCCTGACACCGCGCCGCCGCGCGCGAGCACCGCGTCGATCCCGCTGGTTGTATTCGGCGCAGTCACGGCGATTCGGTCGGCCAACTGGCGATCCGGTTTATCGTTGTAATATTCTTCCACGTACTCGTTGGGCCGAAAGTGTACGATGTAGTTGTCGGTTGGCAGCGCGTAGGCCGTGTAGATGCCTGCCGCGTTGGTGTAGACGTAGTTCTGGTAGCGCCCGTTGGTCACGTCGCCCACGAACACCGTGATGTTCTGCAACGGAGTACCAGCGCCATCCGTCACGCGGCCAGTGATACGCCCGCCTTTCTCAAGTGCGGCGTTCACATTCGGCAGCAGATCCGGCGCGCTAAGGGTTACTGTCTTGCCTTGCGTGATGTAATCCGACGTATCGGAGCTTGGGCCAAATTTCAATTCATAGGAGCCGCTGGCCAGGCCAGCCGTCGTGCTGTAGTCGCCGCTTGCGTCGGTGTAATCGCTATCGATATAGCCATCGTCGCCGGAGATCGTCACTTGCATGTTGGCCAGGCCCACGCCGCTCGCCGCATCGGTCACGCGGCCACTGATTCGTGCGGCGGGGGCAAGCGCCGCATCGACACCACTGCGCGTGGCGGGCGCTGTAACAGCAACCGTTTCCGCCGAAGCAAGATCGGCTTTGTCGGCATAATACTCGGCTAGATATGGTTTACCGATCGGAGAGGGGAAATACACCTTGTAGTTGCCAGTGCGCAGCCCAGGCGACGTGATATAGTTGCCGGTGGCATCGGTATATGCACTAGCAACCCGCTGGCCTGTGGTGTCGTAGATTTGTACATCGACGCTTTGCAGCGGAGCCGCAGTGTCGGCTGCTGTCACGCGCCCACTGATCCGCGCGCCTGGTACAAGTGTGGCGTTGATGCCACTCAGCATGCCGCCTTCAGCGAGTGTCACTGGCGTGGCGCTGGCTTGGTCGGGCTTGCCGTCGTACCATTCGTCGAGCAGCCCGCCAGCCGCGTACTGCGGGTTGAAGCGAATCAGGTACGTGCCGCCAACCAAATTGGGGATGCTGTACGCGCCCGCAGCGATAGTCGAAACGGCGGTAACAAAGGTGCCGCTGGCGTTGTACAGTTCAACTGTGGCGTTTTGGATGCCACTGCTAGGCCCGATCTTCGTTCCGCGCACGGTTCCGCTGATCGTGGCAGTGCCAGTGCCGCCGCTGGCACATGTGGGAATTGCGGCAACGACACTGGTTGCTGGCGTGAGGCGGGCCGGGCGCGCTGTAGCTGGCGTGCTGAACAAGAAGCTGGCGGCCACGAAGAGCCCGACGACGACCTTGTGATACCTGTTCATTTCGACCTCATTTGATACGATGGTGGTACACGCGCGTATGCGCTGCGGGGGTGCTGAAATGATAGCATTGATCTAGCTGTGCTAATCTAAACGAGAAGGTATCGAACTTTCTCGCCGCAAACAGCTAATCAGTCGCTTCAATCGCTGAAGGTTGCTCTTCGCTTTCTAGCGCAGGCCAGCCAACTACCAAACCAAGCGTTCGAAACCACAGGGGTATTGGTAGCTCCCCGTATGCGATTCGGCTCGGAGTGCCTCCGCCCATGTGCGCGGTAGTGTGGCCGTGAACAGCTATTGGATGAGGGTCGTTCGTATGCATCGCTTGACTAGTGCTCCCACCGCCACAACGGCAGGTGTTATAAGGTAAACGATCACTGCTGTTTGCGATCTCCTGCAAACAATGCCACAATAGCTCTTCATCATCACACAAGCGTCACGCGTTCGTCACGGAAAGCACACATGTCGAACCTCAAGCTCTCATTGTTTGGCGAACCGCAACTTGTCGATCAGGGGCGCGTGCTGTACCCCGATCGACGCAAAGCGTTGGCGCTGCTCGCGTATCTGGCGCTAGCTGAGGGGCGGCAAAGCCGCGATGTGCTGGCGGCGCTGCTGTGGCCCGCGCTCGACCAGCAGCGCGCTCGTGCCGCGCTCCGTAGCTCGGTGTATGCGCTTTCGGCGCTAGCACCCGGCGCGTGGCTCGACACAACACGCGAAACGCTGTCACTTCAGCCACACGCGCTGGAGATCGACGTGCATACCTTTCTAGAACTGCTGGCGAGGAATCGTACCCATAGCCACGATACGGGCGAGCTGTGCGACGAATGCGTTGCGCGGCTCGCGCAGGCCGCCAGCCTTTACCGTGCCGATTTCACCGAAGGTTTTTCGGTGAGCGACAGCCCCGAGTACGATGATTGGCAGCTTATCCAGCGTGAATGGCTACGGCGCGAGTTTGCTCATGTGCTGGCCCAGCTGGCAATGCACCACGGCGCGCAACAGATGTTCCCTGCCGCGCTCGATTACGCCCGCCGCTGGCTGGCGCTCGATCCGCTGCACGAGCCAGCGCACCGCATGTTGATCCGGCTCTACGCGACCAGCGGCCAGCGCGTGGAAGCGCTGCGGCAGTACCGCCAGTGTGCCGACCTGCTCCATGCCGAGCTTGCCATGACGCCGGATGAAGAAACGACCCAACTCTTCGAAGCCATCCAGTCCGATATCGCTCTGGCGCCGTACCCCATTCCAGCTGTGTCGCGCAACATTACCAGCGTCCTACCGCCACTGCCGCCGCTGCTGATCGGCCGCGACCAGGCGCTCAGCGAGATCAAGCGGCGGCTGGGCATCCAGGCCGAACTCGTGCATCCAGTCACCGTCATCCAGGGCTGGCCAGGGGTGGGCAAAAGCACGATCGTGGCGGCGCTCGCGCACGACCGGGCGCTTGCCGAGCGGTTTCCCGATGGCGTCCTGTGGGCATCGCTGGGTGAAACCCCCAGCCTGCTCAGCGAGCTCAGTGTTTGGGCCGCCGCGCTTGGCCTCCACGACCCCAGCCGTGAACGCACGATTGAAAGCCTGACGGCTCAACTTACCGCCAAGCTTTCCGACCGGCGCATGCTACTCATTCTTGATGATGTTTGGCGTGTCGAACATGCGCATGCGTTCAATCTCGGCGGGCCAGCCTGCGCACTGCTGTTCACAAGCCGCCTGAACGATGTCGCTCAGGCGCTCGCCCCAGCCGCAGCCGATGTGTATCGGCTGCAAGTTTTGGCCGAATCGACTGCGCTGGAGCTGTTGCGTCACCTTGCGCCAGAAATAGTCGAAAGCCATTCCATGGCAGCACGCGAGCTAGTGCGCGATCTGGAAGGCCTGCCGCTAGCAATTCAGGTGGCTGGGCGGCTGCTGCACAGCGAAGCGCGCCTTGGCTGGGGTGTCGGCGAACTGCTGGCGGAACTGCATATCGGCGCGAGCCTCTTAGCGGCGCAGGCCCCCAGCGACATGCGAAAGCTCGGCCAGGAAACTACGCCGACCATCGCGGCGCTGCTCAAGCGCAGCACCGACGCGCTCAACGCACAACTTCAGTCACAGTTCGCCTGCCTAGGGCTGTTTGTGCCAAAACCAGCCACCTTCGATCTGGGCGCGATGGCGGCGGCCTGGGATGTGCGCGACCCGCGGCCGGTTGCGCGCGTGCTGGTTAACCACGGCCTGCTGGAGCCGGTTGGTAGTGGGCGCTTTCAAATGCACGCGCTGCTTGTGCTGCACGCCCGCGCGCTGCTGGAAGCGCAGGCGTAACTCCTAAGCGAAACACTTAGGGCTTACGCAGTTGGCGACCTCAGCCTGCGGCAGCATGGAAATCTATCTTTGTTGTTTTGTTTTTGGTGCAGAGCAGCAAAAAACGAAACAATCATTTGGTATTTCCTTGCCCACCGCAGGCGAAATGAAAACGCTTGGGCAACTGCATAACTCCTAACACTAAAGGTAGTTGTTCCACGCTGCCGCAGGCGAGAGAAGCAATGAACACAGCACAGTACCGGCTTGCCAAATATTACCTTGACCGGCTGCTCGCCGCCGATACCGCCTTTCGTCGCGGCCAGGCTAGCAGCGCCGACAGTGCGAGATTGCTGAACCAGGATTGGGCGCAGATCGCACATTGGCAGGCCTGGGCGGCGGCCAACAGCGCGCACCAGGTGGCGGCGCGGCTATGTGCGGCCTACCCCCAGGCCGGTGCCGAAATTTTGATCACACGCCAAACACCACAAGAGCGTATCGCGTGGCTAGAAGCGGGTCTGGCGGCGGCGCGGGCCACTGGCGACGCGCGAGCCGAGGCGGTGTGCCTGTTCCGCATGGCCTGGGCGATTCACAAGCAGGCCACGCTGGAGCGCGCCGAGCAGGTCGTGCGCGAGGCACTGGCCCAAGCCGAAGCTGTTGGCGATGCTCTGCTGACCGGGCAAAGCCTGCACCTACTTGGTGAAATCACCGTTCGGCGTGGCGATTTTGTGCAGGCAGAATTGATGCACGAGCGCAGCCTCGACCTGCTGCAAAGCGTAGATGCCCAGGCTGCGCTCGCCGATGTCTACTTCAGCCTGAGTGAAAATGCCTATTTTCGCGGTGAATACGCGCGCGCGCGCGATTACACCCTGCACTGCTACCGTATTCACACGGCACTTGGCTTGAACCCAGCCATGAACAACAACTTGAACTGTCTCGGCATTTTTACTGCCGAAGCTGGCGACCTCGACGCTGGCGAAACGTACCTGCGGCAGAGCATTGCACTTTGCCGCCAGAGCGGCGCGCAAAGCACACTCGCACACGGGCTGAAATCGTTGGCTGGGTTCATGATTCTGCGTAATGCGTTCGCACAGGCACGCATCTATGCCGACGAAAGCCTCCAGATTGCACAAGCCATTGGCGAAGATTGGTTGATCCCCGATATCTTAATCTTCCAAGGGCGCATCCACATGCGAACTGGTGACCTGGTCGCAGCACAACGCGACACTGCCATGGCCGTCACAATCGCGCGTGAAACAGGTTACCGTTTGACGCTCGTGGAGGCGCTGATTAATCTCGCCGATGTGCAGATCGCAGCCAATCAGCTTGAACAGGCACACGCCGCACTGCGCGAAGGCTTAACGGGCGCTATCCAAACTGGCACTGTCATCCACATATTGTACGGCGTCTTCGTTGCGGCGAAAGTGTGGCATACGCGCGGTTTTGCCAGGCGCGCCGCCGAGTGGGTCGGCCTGTTACAACGCTGCCCCGGCGTGGAATACGCAGTCCGAAGCGAACTGCCAGGGCTTTGTGCGCAGCTTCGTGGCCAGCTTGGCGCACAGCCATATGCCGCCGCGATCGAGCGGGGCGGCGCGCTGCGGCTGCATGAGGAGGTCGCGTCGCTTCAGGCGGAGCTTGCTATAGCATCCCGGTTTGAGTTGTAGACACGCGCGAAAGCGCACAGTTCTCCCATCTACTGCGGTGCTGTGTGGCTAACCTGCTGTCGGCATAGATTATGCGGAAGAGGGGACATGGGGCCTGGGAAAGGAGCGCAACAATGCCACGAATCGTGGGGGTTTTTGCTGACGCTGCGGCGCTGGACGCGGCTGTAGACCAGCTTCAGCTGAATGACATCGCTGAATATCTGATATTCACAGCCGACCACGATCCGGACGACGCCGCGCAGCGCTTTGCGGAACTGGCTGTGCCGGACAAGCAGATCGCTGAGTATCGGCGGCGTCTAGGCGACGGGCGCTGGCTGCTGATGGTCGATATCCCTGCGATCAAGCTGCCCGTCGCCCAGCGCGCGCTGCGTGCCAACCAGGCTATCGATCTCGACCTGCTACCAGATGGCAACGCGCTGGCAGCGCAGACCGCGACCGGAGAAGCCGCACAGGAGGAGCAAAGCATGGCCGACACAACCGTGATCAAGGTTAATTCGCAGCACTCGCCGCATGGCGAGATGGGCCAAAAGTACCTGGCCTCGGGCAAGAACATCGCGATGCGTATGTGGGATAACGAGCAGCCCGGCGAGCCAAAGGAGCCGACTGCACGCGATTATGAGACAGTCGGCTATGTGATCAGCGGGCGGGCCGAGCTGCATATCGAGGGCCAAATGGTGCTGCTGGAGCCGGGTGACTCCTGGGTTGTGCCGCAGGGCGCATCGCACACCTACAACATCTTGGAGCCGCTTTCCGCCGTCGAAGCAACCTACCCGCCCGCCCACGTCCTCGGGCGTTTTGTGTTGGGGCGTAGAAATGGGCGACCCGTTGGTCGCCCCTTTGATACGCCCCTACACGAACCGTACAAACACCTGATTGCCCAGCATGCGCCCGCGCTCGCTCAGCCGCACGCCCACGTCGTCGCGTAGTAACAGCCCCAGCGTTTCTAGCTCGTCCAGTGTCGGCCCAAACACGTCCGCCATCTCAGCGCCGCAGCGGTCGCGGAAATGCGCGTAGCTCACGCCGGTGTTGAGGCGCAAGCCCATGAACATGGTTTCGATCTGGAGATCGCGCGCGTCCAGCTCGGTGATCTCGGCGGTGGGCAGCTCGCCACCACGCGCAGCGGCGATATACGCATCGATATTCAAGATATCGAAGTAGCGGCGCGGGAACACATGCCCGTGCGCGCCCGCCCCCGCCGCCAGATAATCGGCGTTAAGCCAGTAGGCTAGGTTATGATGACACGCGCCGACGGGAAGAGTTTCAGGGAGGGCTGTGCCCTCC
>JACMIM010000148.1 GCA_014381165.1 Roseiflexaceae bacterium | reverse complement strand
CTCGGCGCCAGCCGTGGATGTTGAACTCGCCGTGCTGCAAGGTTTGCAACAGCCGCTGCTCCACGGGGTTGAAGAAGTTCAAGCCTTTGACGGCTTGCTCAGTGCCCACACTCACACGCGGCTGGCTCAATCGCTGCAGATCACGCTGGCCTGCACTGGGGTCCTCCAGGCTGCCAAGAAACGCCAGATAGCGCTGGTTGCAGCCCAGCAGTATCTCGCTCAGATCGATCAGACTGTAGATCGACTTCTTCAGGCCCGCCAGTTCCCTGGTACTGTGCCCGTTGCGGTGTTCCACCTTGCGGTGGTGCTTGAAAAACGAAACGTCATTGACCGTCGTCTCGATACGCAGCACGCGGCTGAATTTGTCGTAAACCTTCACGCTGGCCGCGCCCATGCTGTGTTTGATGCAGCGCCCCTCAATGCGGGTGGACAGCCGCGAGCCAATCTCTTGGGCTACCACGGGCGTGATCTTCTTGCCCAGAAAGCTGGCCACCCGTGGTGCATCAGCGCCCAGCACCGCTTGGCGGCTCAGGCTGTCATACAAAGGAGTGAGTATCTCTGCGCTCTTGAACATCAGGTCCGTTGAGTACTCGATCTGGCGAATGCTCCAGTGGTAGCTTTGGCCGAATACCTCCAGGACCGGGCACAGCCACCGGTGAATGTCAAGCTAGTTGTCGCCTGTGAGTCTTGAATTTAAGCGGCTTGTTTGAACTCCTTGCAGTCCTCCTTTTGGTCATGCTTTTGATCGGGATTGAGGTACACCTCGCGCACGGGCTGCCAGTTGCGCGTGGCGCCGCTCCAGCGCTGGGGATTGGCGGCCCTGGCCACTTCATAGACCTGCGCGCGCTTTGACAGCAGCGCGCTGTCCTGGCCCGCATGGCGCTCTTCGGGCGTGACGAAACGAATGGCGCTGTGGCGATGCTCCAGGTTGTACCAATTCACAAACGCCCCCACCCACTGGCGCGCCGCCAGCAGGGTCTCGAACGCGCGGGCGGGGTAGTCGGGCCGGTATTTCAGCGTCTTGAAGAGCGACTCCGAATACGGGTTGTCATTGCTCACCGCCGGGCGGCTGAGCGAAGGCATCACGCCCAGGGCCTGCAGGGTCGCGAGCATGGCCGCGCCCTTCATCGGGCTGCCGTTGTCCGAGTGCAGCACCACTTGGCCGGGCGCGATGCGCTCGCGCAGGCAGATGTCGCGCATGACCGCGCCGGCCAGTTCGCTGCTTTCGTTTTCATAGACCTGCCAGCCGACGATCTTGCGGCTGAAAAGATCGAGGAACAGGTACAGGTAAAAGTAGTGCCCCGCGACAAGCGTGGGCAGGTAGGTGATGTCCCAGCTGAACAGCTCGTTGGGCGCCGTGGCGCACAGCGCGCGCGGTTTGCTGCGCGGCTGGCCGGGCCGCTGGGCGCTGCGGTGGCCCAGCTGCCTGGCAGCCCTGAGCACGCGGTAAAAGGTCGACTCCGAGGCGACGTACTGGCCCCGGTCGGCCAGCCTGGGAACGATTAGGCTGGGCGCCAAGTGTCAGAAGTCGTCCGAGTAGGCCACGGCCAGAACGGCCTGGCGCTCGCACTCGCTCAGCCGGT
>JACMIM010000147.1 GCA_014381165.1 Roseiflexaceae bacterium | reverse complement strand
GAGCTGCGCCCCCAAACCCCCGCTTTGCGCTCACGCGCATGTTTACAACTCAAATAGGGATGCTCTATA
This sequence comes from Roseiflexaceae bacterium, assembly GCA_014381165.1. Lineage (GTDB taxonomy): Bacteria > Chloroflexota > Chloroflexia > Chloroflexales > Roseiflexaceae > JACMIM01. The sequence continues at coordinate 6,769 of JACMIM010000147.1, read as the reverse complement.
GATCAGTTTTAGCTTCGCCCCTACGATGATTGAAATACACCTGGAACCCCACGCCAGCGCCCTGCCGCCCATCCAGGAGCATCAGGCAGTTGAATTTGTGTGCGCGTCGGGGGCAAACCCACGCCGATTGTTAGTCGATGGAATGCCGCTGGAGCCATTTTTACGGCCTGGCGAGGCGGCCTGGCGCTGGCGCTACAATCCAGGCGCGGCGGTTGGGTTGCATACGGCGCTGCTTGAGCGGGACGATGGCCCGCAACGCTGGCAGCTGCGCTGTGAGCCACGCAAGCTAGATATAGAGCGCTACCATGCCTTGCTGGCAGATCTGCAACGCACCGCACAGGCGCTAGCCTACGAGCTTGGCGGTTCGGCTGCCGAGGCGGCGCACATGCGGCGGGCGGGAGATGAGCCGCCGGGCAGGCTGGAATCCTACTACGCCATCTTCGAGGGACAGTTTCCAGCCTTTGAGCGGGCTGTTCGGCGGATTGCCCAGCGACCTCGCGAGCAACTTACCCACTCCGAGGGGCGCACGCCATTCAGCCAGGCTAGCTCGGTTGGCGCGGCGGCTCTGGTGCGGCTGGCACAGGGCGACTTCGATGAAGCACCGCCCGGCATTGCCGATGATATTCAGGCGGCGCTGCGTCCTGGCGGTGGGCTGCTGCCGCGCGCCATCGCCGAGCAACGGGCCTTGCCCAGCTACGATACCTACGAGCATCGGTTACTGCAACATGTGCTGGGATTGCTGCTGCGTCACGCCCGCATCACCGCTGATCTGGCGGCCCGCGAGGCGGCGCGGGCAAGCTTCGGCGCAAGGGCACGCGCGGTGCGTATTGGCCAAATTGGCCAAGGCTGCGTGAGCGCCCAGCGCACGCTGGCCGAGCTGCGGGCACTGCCGTTTCTGGCCGAGGTCGCCGCGCTGCCAGCATTCCGGGGCGCGACCCCACTGCTTCAGCGTGATGCTGGCTATCGCGAGGTGTATCGGATGTGGCAGGCGTTACGCCAGCAGCCGACGCTCGAACTCGATAGCACATTATTCAGTATTCCAATTGCCGAATTGCCGTATTTGTATGAAAGCTGGTGTGCGCTCCAAGTGGCGTCCGCGATTGTTCTGCTTGGCGGCGATGTGTTGAGCCAGAATCTTATTACGGTGGCCAGACCTGGCGAGGAAGGGCAGGTGCTTCGAACGGTTGCGGTGCCCTCCGACACGCCGCTGCTTATCGCACGACGCGGCGATCTGGAACTGCGGCTGCGCTACCAGCCACGCTACCGCCCGGCGCAGCGCGGCCCGGCGCAGGAATTGCACTCGCTCGACCGCCACACGCGCGTGCCCGACCTGGCGCTCGAGTTGCGGCGCGACGGACAGACGCCGCAGGTGCTGATCTTCGATGCTAAGTATCGGCTGGATGAAGACGGGCGCGGTGTGCCGCAGGACGCTCTGTCCGATGCGTATGCCTATCTCGGCGCGATCGGCGTGGCAGGCCAGCGTGCCACTGTTGGCGCGCTGCTGCTCTACCCCGGCACGCACGACGAGCGCTACCCGAGTGGTGTTGGCGCGCTTGCGCTGCTTCCCGATCGAACCGATACGCTAGGCGACGTGCTGCGCAGCTACCTCGAATAAAAACCGCACCCGAAACACAAAACCACCGATTGGCGTGTGCCAACCGGTGGTTTCTTCTGGTGGAGCAGAGGGGGTTCGAACCCCTGACCCCGACACTGCCAGCGTCGTGCTCTCCCAACTGAGCTACTGCCCCAAATGATTGTGTGGTGGAGGTGAGGAGGTTCGAACTCCTGACCTCGACAGTGCGATTGTCGCGCTCTCCCAACTGAGCTACACCCCCACAACGCAGATAAGTATAGCAGCGATTGTTCACGTTGTCAAACGCGTGACATTGGTCATGAATAGGATTTACGCAGTTGGCGGTTCCTGCCTGCGGCAGCATGGAAGCTATATCTTCTTTGCTTCGGTTTTTGGCGCTTGCGCCAAAAACCGAAACAATTATGAGGTATTTTCACGCCCGCCGCAGGCGAAATGAAAGCTCTGGGGCAACTGCGTAACTTCTAAATGCAGAAAGAGTGACTCGATCTGTTGCCGAAATATCGCTAGCTGTGGTACAGTATCAAGCTATATAAGCGCGTGTGAGTGCGCTAGGCACAGAAACGAAACCACATAAATTTATGGCGACGGTTGTTCTTCATTCAGGAAAAGAGAAGCCATTGCTCCAGCATCATCCCTGGGTCTTCTCGGGGGCGGTTGCGCAGGTGCAAGGGTATGTTGGGCGCGGCGACGTAGTTGATGTTGTTGCGGCAGATGGCGAGTGGCTAGCACGCGGCACCTGGAGCAGCGGCTCGCAGATTCGTGTGCGCCTGTTCACCTGGGATCGCGACGAGGCGCTGGACGAGGCGCTCCTCCGCCGCCGGATCGAGCGGGCTGTGGCCGCACGCCAGCTGCTCCAGGCCGACGATCGCGATGGCGATGCGATGCGATTGGTCTTTGCCGAGTCGGACGGCCTGCCAGGCTTGATCGTCGACAAATACGGCGAGTTTCTTAGCGTACAACTCCAGACCCAGGGCATGGCTGCTCGCGCCGAGCCGATCATCAGCGCGTTGGTCGATCTGGTTAAGCCGCGTGGCATCTACGAGCGTAGCGACCCTGACATGCGCGAAAAGGAAAGCCTGCCGCCCGGCGAGGGCCTGCTGTGGGGCGAGATGCCACCGGAGCAAGTCATCATCCGCCAGCACGCGCTCAAGTTCTACACCTCGCTGCAAAGTGGCCAGAAGACCGGCTTCTTTCTTGACCAGGCCCGCAATCGGCGGCGCGTGGCGGCATATGCCGCCGGCACGGAGATGCTCGATTGCTTCTCATATAGCGGCGGTTTCCTGCTGTACGCCGCGCAAAGCCAGCCTGATCATATCACGGCGATCGACAGCAGCGCCCCGGCGATCGATATGCTACGGGCCAACCTGGAACTGAATGGCGTGAGTACCAGTGTCGATACCGAGGTGGCCGATGTGTTTCAGAAGCTGCGCCAGTACCGTTTCGAGAAGCGCCAGTTCGATCTGATCGTGCTCGACCCGCCCAAGTTCGCCCACGCCGGTGGCCAGATCGAGCGAGCAACGCGCGGCTACAAAGATATCAACCTGATCGCTATGCAGCTTCTGCGCCCAGGCGGCATGCTCGTAACCTTTTCATGCTCAGGCCTGGTTTCGACCGATTTGTTCCAGAAAGTCATCTTCGGCGCGGCCGTCGACGCTCGACGCGATGTGCAGATCGTCGAGCGGCTGACGCAATCGCCCGACCACCCGGTGCTGCTCACCTTCCCAGAGGGCGATTACCTGAAGGGGTTGGTGTGCAGGGTCTGGTGAATTAGTGCAGATTGCAGATTATAGATTGCAGATTCCCCTGCACCACTATGGAGACCTAATCTGCAATTTGTAGTCTGCAAGTACTATGAGCTACCGAATCATCGACGACGGCCACATCTCCAGCCCACAAGGCTACCGTGCGACTGGTGTTTCGGCTGGGCTGAAGGAAGTCAAATCGCGCGACCTGGCGATTGTCTACTCGACCAAGCCCGCACGAGCGGCGGCAATGTTCACATCGAACGCGATCACTGCCGCGCCGGTGTTCTTCGACCAAGCGGTGCTGTCGCGTAACCGCGATGCCATCCGCGCTGTGGTGATTAACGCCGGCCATGCCAATGTCGCCACAGGGCAACAGGGCCTAACCAGCGCGATCGACTGCGCGAAAATCGCCGCCGACGAACTGGAGGTGCCACGTGATGCGGTTCTGCTGCTTTCGACTGGCCGGATTGGCACGCCGCTGCCAATGGACAAGATGCGCGATGGCATCCGCCGCGCCGCATCCGAACTCGATAGCGGCGGCGGCAGGCGCGCGGCGATCGCGATCCTGACGACCGACACCAAGCCAAAAGATCGTGCCCTTGCGCTTTCACTGCGTGAGGGCGGCAGCATTATAGTTGCGGGAATGGCGAAGGGCAGCCGGATCACCGCGCCGCGCCAATCGACGCAACTGTGCGTGTTGACCAGCGATGTTTCGATGGATGCAGGGCTGCTGGCGCGCTCGCTGGAGCAGGCCGCTGCCCGCTCATTCGGGCGGCTCGTGCTCGGTGGCGAGGCCAGTTCGAACGACACCATCGTTCTGCTGGCAAACGGTGCCGCCGACATCGCGCCAATTGCCGACGCCTCCTCCTGGGAGTTTGGGGCCTGGCAAGAAGCGCTTGAAATCGTCTGCGCCGATCTCATGCAGCAGGTGGTACGCGACGCAGCAGGTGGCGGCAAGATCGTGCAGGTGCATGTGCGCGGCGCAATCGAGGAAGAGCACGCCCGCATGATCGCCCGCACGGTCGCTAAGTCGGCAGCGGTGCGGCGGGCCTGCGCCCAGGCCAATGGCGAATGGGGTAGCGTACTGATCGCGGTGGGTGCGAGCGAGGCCGACCTGCGCGCGGACTTGTTAGAGATACGAATTGGCACCGTTACCGTATTGCAAGAAGGCATCGCCCGCCCGTTCGAGCAGGCAGCGGCCGTGCAGGCGCTGTCCGGCGGCGAGATCGAACTAACGATTGACCTGCACCTCGGCACGCATACTGCGGTGGCGTGGACGGGCACAAGCGAGTAGGCCAGGGTCGCTCATGTTACACGTTGCCTGGTGTATCTCTAGAGGGTGAGCCGATGATAGAGAAGCTGCCACTGTTTCCACTTGGCATGGTGCTGTTCCCTAACGCGCCACTGCCGCTGCACATCTTCGAGGAGCGCTACCGCGACATGATCGGCGATTGCATCGAGCAGAACCAGCCATTTGGCGTGGTGATGCTGCGTGCTGGCGTGGCCGAGAGCAGCGATGTTTCCTTCCACAGCATCGGCACGACCGCGCAGATTGTGGATGGTATTCGCATGGAGGATGGCCGCTATGTTATTAACACGGTCGGCCAGCGGCGCTTTCGCATCCAGGAGCTTATTCAGAAGCTTCCATACTACATCGGCTCGGTAGATCTGCTGGCCGAGGAAAGCGCCGCCCTGATCGTCGAGCCGGCGAATACACTGCGCGATCTGTACCAGCGCTACTGGGATACACTGGCCGCCGCGACCGGGATTAAGCCGGAGGTCGAGACCCTGCCCGATGATCCACTCGACCTCGCCTACTGGATGGCTCACAAAATTCAGGTTGAGAATGAAACCAAACAGCGCTGGCTGGAGGCTGATATGACCACCCGTTTGCGCGAGATGTCCGGCGCACTGCGCGCCGAGATGGCGCTGCTGCCTAACTCGCCCGGCGGCTCGCGTGAGCCTGGTAGCTGGGGCGGGGTGGGTTCGTGGAACTAACCTAAATTATGGTCATCGCCGCTCTCCGCCTTAACCTGCATCTGCCCAATGTTCACTCGCTGAAGGAAAAGCGCAGCATTGTGAAATCGATCGTGCAGCGGCTGCGCAACGAATTCAATGTCTCGACCGCCGAGGTCGACGGCCAGGATTTGCACCAGCGCGCCGTGATTGGCGTGGCGTGTGTCTCGGGGTCAGACGCTTACGCCCACGGTCTGCTCGAATCGGTGCTGCGCTGGGTCGAGGAGAACCGACCCGACGTGACGATCTTAGATGGCGATATCGAGCTGTTGTAGGCATTGCTGGATTCTATGGACGATATACTGCCCTTCCCGTTCCTCGCCCTGGTTGGCCAGACTGAGCTGAAGACGGCACTGGTGCTGGCGGTGATCAACCCTGGCATCGGCGGCGTGCTGCTGCTTGGGCCGTATGGTGTTGGCAAGACCACCGCCGTGCGCGCGCTTGTCGACCTGATGCCCATGATCGAGCGTCCCCAGCGCGACGAGCATGGCCACGATGTGGTGCGCGCCGAACCCATGCGAATTGTCGAACTGCCGCTGAATGCACGGCTGGAAGATGTTGTCGGCGGACTCAACGAGCGGGTTGCGCTGGAGCAACAGCGTGTGGTGCTGGAAGAAGGAGCGTTGGCGCTGGCGCACCAGAACCTGCTGTATATCGACGAGGTCAATCTGCTTGACGACCGTGTGCTGGATGCAATTCTAGATGCCGCCGCGCAGGGGCGCACATTTGTGCGGCGCGGGCCAATGACGCGGCTATTCCCGACGCAGTTTGCGCTGGTCGGCTCGATGAACCCCGAGGAAGGCGCGTTGCGCCCGCAGATCATGGATCGCTTTGGCTTGCGGGTGTGGACCGCGCCGCTGGCCGAGCCAGAGCAGCGGGGAGAGATTTACCGCCGCGCCCGCGATTTTCGGGCCGCTCCCGAGGCCTTCCGCGCCCGCTACACCGCCGAGACGGCAAAACTCAAAGCCGAGATCGCGATCGCCCGCCAGCTGCTGCCGCTGGTCACGCTCGCCCCCGAGGCCGAGGCGCTGGCACTGGCGGTGGTTCAGCAGCTGCGCATTCCCTCGCACCGCGCCGAGATCGCGCTGCTTGAGGCGGCTCGCGCCCGCGCCGCCGCCGATAACCGCCTACAGGCCAGCGTGGAAGATGTGCGAGTGATCGCCCCGCTGGCTCTGCGCCAGCGCCGTAGCCTGCAGCTCGAAGCCATGGCTGCCGCAATCGCCGAGGAAGACGCGCGCATTCAGCATGCACTGGGCGAACAAGCGCCGGAATAATAACTGTGTCTTTGGGAATAGCCGTGGTTAACAATCTTATTATTCCGCATCAGGAAGACCTGGAAGAGGTCTCTCAGTATTTAAGCCAGATGAAACCTGCCGTGCTTACACTTCATGGCTTTGTGATGCGCTAAAATAAT
>JACMIM010000146.1 GCA_014381165.1 Roseiflexaceae bacterium | reverse complement strand
GACCGTTGGCCCGTGCAGCGTCCAGTTGTCGATCACCTGTGTGCCAGCTACCCACAGGCGCACGCCATCGTCCGATTCAGTTGCGGAGGTGTAGGAGCCGCCAACCGGCGCTTCGACCTGGCCAGTCCAGCGTGCCGAGAAGTTGTCGCCGCCGATTGGGCTGCCAGGGCCGCCGTTGCCGTAATTGGTATTGACTTGCGCGTCGGTGCGGGCAAGCGCGGCGTTGCCAGCCAGCGTGGTGTTATTGAAGTACTCGCCGCGCAAGCCACTGCCAGTGCCGCCGCTGGGCGGGGTGGCGGTGGGCGGGGTGCCGGTGCTGCCCTGGCCAAATAGTGTGGCCACGCCATAGCCCGGCACGGTGATACTGACGCTGCCCGCGCTCACGCTGGCGGTGCCGGTTTGCCACAAGCTGCTCTCGCTAGAGATAAAGGTTTGCATGCTGCTGATGCCGGCGGGCGTGGACGGCAGGCGCACGCTCACGGTTTGTGGCGAGGCCGAGCTATTGACCAGCACCGCCGTGACGGTTCTGTTGTCATCGTGGACATAGGCGCTGGCGTTCAGCGTGGTCGAGCCGCTGACATTGGCGGCCACGCGCTGGGCATTGGGCCGAATGTATTTCGAGAAGTGCTTGAAGGCCACGTATTTAGGCGCGTTCTGGCGCTGTGTGGCGTCGGTTAGTGTCGATTCGCCGACATTCCCGCCATCGCTGAACTGCCAGTAGACCCAGGCGCTCTGCTGGCCCGTGGTCAGGGCCTGGTGCATCTTGAGCGCGATCGACCAGCCGCCGTTGGAAGGAAAGCCAGTGGTCGTGTTCAACCAGGGCGCAGCCTCGCCCGATGTCTCGGTCATCCAGGATTTTTTGCCGTACTCGGTGAAGCCCTTGATATTGGCCGGAATGCCACCGGCCGGGCTGGCGTCCCAACCATTGGCCCACCAATCCCACAATTGCGGGGTCGCGCCCGCCGAGGAAACACCATCGCCGGCGTAGCCGTGGACGTTGAAGAAATCGACCGCTGCGGCGGCCACTGGGTCGGCGGCAATGTTTTGCAGGTACTGCAAGTTCTTGTGGGTCGGGCCGCCGTACTCCCACAGGCCATAGGCATCATTGCCCAGCAGGTCTTCTGGCCCCATGATCTGGATGTCACGCAGCTCGGGATAGCGATCGAACTCGGCCCGCACTGCCTTGAGCGCGGCAATGTACTGCGCGGACAGCGGGTAGGTCGCCGAGTTATAGAACACCTCGAAGTTCAATTCGTTCTGAATGCTGATCGCATAGAAACGCTGGCCTGCGGCGCGCTGGTAGCCCAGCACATAGGCTGCCGTCGAGCGTGCAAACTGGGTCAACGACGAGGTATTTTGCACGCCATCGTTGAACACAGCTAGCGGTGCGCCCGACACATCGAGCTTGCCACCGGAAAAGTTATCGAACCAGACGAACGGCCAGGGTGTGCCATCGACCGGCAGAACGCCTGATTGACCGCTGATGCTGTTGCCCGACGAAACCTTGACCCAGGGCAACGGCGACCAGATCGAACCAACCAGCTTGAAATCGCCCAGCGCTGCTTCGCGCGCCGCGCCAGCCTGGGCGGCGGCGATACCGGGGCGCGGCAGATCCTGCGCGTAGTCGAACACACCGATATTCTGCTCGACATCGGGCTGCATCACCGCAATTGGCGCACTGCGGCCGGCAAAGCTGCGGGAGTAATCGTTCGGCCCGGTGTAGGTGCGCACATTATTGCCATCCGGCCCTGGCAGTGCTGGGCTGTTGTGAAACCAGGGCGAGTTGTAGCTGAAATCCGAGTACGGTGCCTTTAGGCGTGGCGTCAGGTCGACCCGCAGAATCGAAGCAGCGGCATCGCCATAGTACAGGTCTTGCCACCAGGCTTGCTCGGCCTCGCTGCCGGACAGGCAGGTGCCAAAGCCGTCCATGGTCTGGAAGCGAGTGCTGCTGTCGATCGTCACGCTCACGCCGCTTTGGGCGTTGGCGGTGTGCAAGCCAAGCGGCAACGCCGCCAGGATGAGCGCCAGCAGCGCGAGTGCGCCGAAGAGTCGTCGTCGTTGCATGAGTTGTCTCCTTGTGTGCGCCGGAGGCCGTTGCAAGGCTTGTTAATTGGCAACAACCACTAGTTGTGGGGCGTTTGCGCCCTCTTTCGAGCTGAATCCAGTCCAGGTGCCAAGATTCGTGGTCACGCCGAACGAGGCGATTTTGTCGCCATTGAGTTCGCTTTGCACAAAGCTGGTGACATCGATTTCGACCCAGCCGGCGGCGTTAGCAGGCGAGGTCGAGGCGATCTGCATGCCCAGGCTGGGCTTGCTGCCATTCTGTGTCCAGCTGTCGGTCGATGCACGGTTGGCAATTACCGTAAGGCCGCTCGATGCGTCGTTCTTGTGCAGCCGCAGCCGGGCCGATTGCACACTGCCGCTGATGCCATTTAGATCAAAGCGCGCGAACAGATTGTTGTATTGGCTGGCGTGTATCAGGGCGTTCGTGCCGCTGGCATTGTCGCTCTGGGTGTCGGTGTCGTCGGTTGGCGTGCGCGTGAAGTTGCCGCCGCCGCTGGCTGGGAACAGCCGCCCCTGCGGAATAGCCTGCTGGGCCTGGCCGGGGTAGCTCCACAGTAGGCGAGCCACCGCGCCGCCAGTCTGCTCGAAGAACTCCATGCGCACATCGACCTTCTGGCCAGCGGAAAGCGTGATCGGGCTGGCCGTATCGACCGTCGGGCCGTGGAGTGTCCAGTTGTCGATCACCTGCGTGCCGCCTACCCACAAGCGCACGCCGTCGTCCGATTCAGTTGCGAACGTGTAGGAGCCACTGGCTGGCGCTTCGATTTGGCCAGTCCAGCGCACCGAGAACGAATCCGCGCCAAGCGGGTTGCCAGGGCCGCCGCTGCCATAATTGGTGTTGACCTGCGCATCGGTGCGGCTGATCGCCACCGCGCCGCTCAGATCAGTCGAGTTGTAGTATTCAGCCTTTAATCCCGTGCCACCGCCACCGCCGCTTCCGGCGCTTGGCGTGGCGCTGGCCTGGTTCGAGGGGCTGGATTCGCCGCCGCCATTCACCGCCGTAACAATGTAGTTGTAGCTAGTGCCATTGGTCACGCCGCTGTCGGTGTAGCTAGTGGTGGTGAGGTTGGATGCGATCGTGACATAGTTGCCACCAGTCGTGCGCTTGACGTTGTAACTGGTCGCGCCGCTGGCCGCGCTCCAGGTCAAGCCGATTTGGCCGTTGCCTGCTGAAGCAACAAGGCCAGCTGGGGCCGGCGGCGCGCTGACGGCGAAGGGCGAAAGCTGCGCACCAGGAACGACCTCGCTTGGTGCGCTGGTGGCCTGGCCGGGCTTGGCCCAACCGACCGCCAGGTTGTCGCCGCCGCCGCCTTCTTTGTGCAATACTTCGACATAGTAGCGGCTGCCTGCGGTCAGGCTGATCGCGCTCGACTTCTGCGTGGCGTATTTGGTCCACTCGCGGCTGCTAGTCCAATCGCCGACCGAAGCGATCCTGGCTCGGTTGGCGGGCTGGTCGTTGGTCGAAAGCCACAGCTCGCTGTTGTCGTCGGATGCAATCCAGAAGGTGTAGGCTCCGCTCGTCGGCGCGGTGATGTAGCCGCGAATACGTGCGCCATAATCGTCGGCAAGATTGGTCGGGCCTTCCAGGCTGGTCAACGTTGAGCTGCTGTTAGGCGTGGCGCCAGTCGGGATGGCCGAGACAGCCGTGCCGCCAACCCCCGTCCAGAGTTCGCGCACAATCGAACCAGTGCCACCCGGCGTGCTGGCCGGTGTGGCGCTGGCCTGGGCGCTGTTGCCGCTGCTGCCGGCGCTGTTCGTGGCGGAAACCACATAATAATAGGTGGTGCCATTGGTTAGGCCCGTGTTGACATAGCTCGTGCTGGTCAGGCCACTGGCAACATTCGCGTAGCCGGAGCCGCTGGTGGTCGAGCGCTTGACCGTGTAGCTGGTTGCGCCGCTGCTGGCGTTCCAGCTGAGCGAAACTTGGCCGTTGCCTGCGCTGGCGGCGAGGCCGCTTGGCGCGGGCGGCGTGGTTGGGCCGCCTGTGCCCAGCAACTGCTCGATCGCGGCATATTTCGAGTTGCGGTTCAGGTTGGTGATGTCGTCGGTGATGCCCCACATGCCATAGCGCGAGTAGGCGCTGGAAAGCGTGAAGTACATGAACAGGTCGCCGCCCACGCCAAACCAGTTCTGCTCGATGTCGCGAATGATCAGGTCTTTCATACGTGGGTCGCGGTGGGCACGAATCTTGTTGGCAATAGTCGTCGCATCGCCGCCGCCTGAATCTGGCCCGCCCTCATACATAAAGTGCTTGATGCCCCAGGTGTTGGCGGTGGTGGTGTGCGCTTGTCGGTCGGCACGCGCGCCGTCGCTGCTGGCCTGGAGGGCCGCGATGATCTGATCGACGCTGCCGGTGCTGCATGCCGGATCGCAGTTAAAATAGGACGCGCCGGCGATTGCGTAGATATAGCCGCTGGGTGCGCCATAGGTTGCGTTCAGCCACGAGAGCATCTGCTGATACTGCTGCGGTTGAATCGTCCAATGCGAAAGCACCGGGCGCAGCTTGCTGCCCAGCGTGCCCGCGCCAAATTCGCTTTGAAAGGCCAGGCCGATATCGCGGGTGCGCTTGGCGTGGCGGCGGCGCGCCCAGTCCTCCTGGTCGGTCGAGCCATCGTTGTTGTAGGGTGCCACACCGCGATTGACCTCGTCGACGGCGGCGAGCTTGTTGTAGATATACTGGCCAAAGCCAAAATTCCAAACTTCGTTGGAATGCTCCAAGTAGATTGTTACATTCGGGTTGGAAAGATTGTTCTTCATGAACCGGGCTAGCTGCGTGACATAATCGCTGGTGGCGGCAATCGGGATGTTGATCCAGATATCCTTGCCGGTTACGTTGGCCAGCTCGGCCACATACTCCCAGGCTACGCCATACTTCTTGCCAAATGCGCCCTGGGTTGCATCTGTGGGAACGTGGCGGTCAGCCCAGTTCAGCGCATTGTTGCCAGGATCGCCATAGAAGCCGGGGTTGTGGTTGGTATCCAGCCAGTCCATCAGGCGCAGCACCTGAAAGCGGTCGAGCGCGTTTAGAAATGGCGTGGTAAAGGTTTGGCTGGTATTGGCCGGGTAGCCGGGCCGAATCAGCTTGACATTGGTAATCCCGCTGTTAGTGGCGCTGGCGGCCGTGCGCTTGGTGTTCGCAAAGTTCATGATCAGCAATGCATTGCCTGGTGGCAGCGTCACATCGGCCGTAGTGATGTTGCTGCCGCTGTTGTAGCTCTTGTTGCTGATGATGATCGCGGCACCTCCCTCGCCAAGCGAAAGATCGGCCTGACCGGTGAAGCTCAGTTTATAGGTGCCGCTCACGTCAATCTGGTAAGCTTCGGGGTCGTCGGTTGGTGGTGCCCAGGCAAAGGTCGGGCGCATGTCGAAGAACACCGTGCGCGCGTCGCTAGTTGGGTAGCCGCTGGCGTCAGTCGGCGCAGGGCCGCTGCCGTCGATCGTCTCGAACGGGCGCAACGTTTTGGCGGCGTCCACGAATTCCAGCCCGCGCCCGCCGATGCCCTCCAAGCCGACACCAATCTTGCCGGGATAGGTTGCGGCGCTGGCGGGCGTGGCGGGCGTGCCAAGCGCCGACAGCAGCGTGGCTAGCAACAGCTGAATCGTGACTGCAAGCCGAATAAGCCAGGAGCGTAGCATACCGACTGGCGGGCGGTTGACACTTTTTCGCAACATCGGGAACTCCTTTGTTCAACATACGATGAAACAAGCCATTGGCAGCAGGCCAAGGCGCGGGCAGCATGAGTTTCGAGCGCAACACCAAGCGAGCGCGGCGCGGCTGGTTCAGACAGCGGCCACCTGCTCGTACTATTCTTATCTTATGGGCGGAAGTAGGAGCGAAACACAAAGCAAAACGTGAGGTTAATCGAAGGGCCTACGGTTGGTTGAAGAGCGGCGAGGGTGCCGCTGGCGTACTGGCGGCAAGCCACCCGTCATGTGTGGTTCAGCTTTGGCTTTTTGGCGTACTGCTGCCATATCAGGCTCCTCTCTTCTGTGAGGCAGTAAGCTATAGCTACTAGCGAGGCGTGTCGGAACAACACAATCATATCATTAAAAATTGGTTTGTCAACGTATGTATCACAAGATCGTAATAGAAAAGAACCTATTTGTTTATGGTTCACTTGGCACTGATGTCTGTAATACTGCACGGGGTTGGTCGCTTGTTGGGGCGGGCCTCGTGCTCGCTCGCCCACAATGCGCAACAACAAACGCGGCGCGGGACAACCAAATTTAAATAACAGTTTGGGGCCCCGCAGATAGCAGCGCATTAGTTGTTTGGGGG
>JACMIM010000145.1 GCA_014381165.1 Roseiflexaceae bacterium | reverse complement strand
TTTTTTCTTAGCAGTTTTTTGCGCTGCGGCGCAAAAAACTGCTAAGAAAAGCGTACATTTTGGGAGCAAGCGAAAGTCCTGATGTATCTTTTTTGGTGCAAAGTACCAAAAAACGAAACAACTATTCGTCATTTCCGTGCCCGCCGCAGGCGAAATGAAACCTGTTGGGCAACTGCGTAACTCCTAATCTTGGCAATCAGAATGCTGTGCTGTACAGCTGTGGGTGCAGCAGCGGGGCCAGCGCCCGCCCAAACGAATCGCGGAAGGCGTCCTCGCGCTTGATGATGCCGCCGGTCAAAAAGCCGACCGCACCGAGTTTCTGCTTGCTGTTGGCCACGCGGGTCAACTCATCCATGATTGGCCCAAGCTCCTCGCCATTCTGGAGCCGGGTGGCCACCGTGGGCGGCAGGAGCAGCCCGCCGTCGCGCGCGTGCGAAACCATGCCGCCGCTGGCGATCGCTGTGATATTGTAGAGCCAGCATGCGCCGTCCTCGTCGAATTCGACACCGCCCTCCATTCCCACGCCCCAATCGGCCCCGGTGGCGGCGCGTGCGTTGCGCGCCCGCGTGAGCGCGCCCTCACGAATTTGGGCGAAACCGACTGGCTGCTCTGGCACGCCCGAGCGCACAGCGATGCTTACGATCTCGGCGGCGATCCTGCCAAGCTCCAGCGCCGAGCGCACGGCGGCGATCTTAATCGGGTTGGTTGTGCCAATAGCAATCGTTAACACGCCGACCTCACGATTCCCAAAATGTTACCGTAGCGCACGCAGCGTGCGCCGAAACAATCATCGTCGCCAGTCGCCCACCGGCGGAGCGTGATGGACGGGCACGCCCGGTAGCTTGGGCGCAGCGTCCTCGCCAAGGTAGAGCCAGGCCACCGCGCGGCCACGCTCGCGCAGCCGGGCTAACTCGGCCAGACTTGCACGTGGCTGGATGGCACTGACCAGCAGGATGGTTGCGCCCCAGGGCAGGTCGGCGGCGGCCATTCGCAGCACGCGCGCCACCTGAGTAACCGAGTAGGGCGTCAGACGGGCCAGTGTCTCCATAATCCTGCCTAGCTGTGCAGGGTTGCGTCCTGGCGGCAGCCGCACCAGTTGTTCGAACTGCGCTGGCGCTCCATTGACAAACAGACCGACTGCGTAGCCGCCTTCTAGGCCAAGCTTGGCCAGCGTAGCTGCGGCACTGATCAGGCGCTCGGTCTGATTTTCGTCCACGCCCTGCCAATATTGCTCGAACGAGTCTAAATCGAGCACGATCGCCAGCTCGCGGGCCGTGGTCGGTTCATAGATGCGGGTCTGGAGCGAGCCAGTACGGGCGGTAGCGCCCCAATGCACATCCCTAATCGGGTCGTCGGGGTGGTAGTCGCGCACGCCCACCGTAAGCAGCGGGTCGCGGATGAGTGTGTGAGCGCGCAGTGCGCCGAGTGGGTTACGGGCCGGCAGGCCAAGCTCGGCAAGCGGCAGCGGCAGCGGGTAGACGATCAGCGACTCACCTCGTGGAACATCGGCTGTGGTGCGGAAGAAGCCGAATGGGTCGCCGCCATCGAGCTGGGCTGGCCCAACTCGGTAGGCTCCCCGCCGTAGGCAGGTGGCCTGATAGCGCCAGGTGATGCGCTCGTACCAGCGCATGCTGGTGCTGCGCTGGAGCGCCTGACGGTCGTGCTGGTCAAAGCGCACGTCGTCGCTGTCGATCTCAATGCCGTTGGGCAGGCTGTCGCGCAGGCTGATCTGGGGCAGCGGCAGAGGCTTGCGGTTGGTCAACGTGACCGTCAGCTCGACCTGGTCGCCAGGAAAGGCGCGTGTGGTGCTAAAGGCCCGCGTGTACTCGACCCGCGCCAGCGCGTAGCGGTTCCACAGCCAGGCCACGCCAGCCGTAAGCAGCAGCAGCACACTGAACAGCGCCAGCAGTGTTGCCCGCGTAGCCAGCGCGAGGACGAGCAGCAGGACGAGCAGTTGGATGGTGGAGCGTCGGAACATAGGTGACCAGGTGACAAGATGACAAGATGACCA
>JACMIM010000144.1 GCA_014381165.1 Roseiflexaceae bacterium | reverse complement strand
GGCGCGACCGCGCTTTGGAACACGCGCTGGCGCTGCTGCTGCTGGGTCTTGTTGCTGTCGAACCCGGTGGCGATCAGTGTGACCTTGACGGTGCCAGGTGGCATGTTTGGGTCGAACACCGCGCCCCAGATAATCTGTGCCTCGGGATCGACCGCGCGGGCCACTATGTCGGCGGCCTCGTTGACCTCCAGGATACCCAAGTCCTCGCCGCCGGTCACGTTGAACAGCACACCCTTGGCCCCGTCGATCGAAACCTCCAGCAGCGGCGAGGCGATCGCTTGGTTGACCGCGTCGATCATGCGGTTGTCGCCGCTGCCGTGGCCGATCGCCATCAGCGCCGAACCCTGCTGGGCCATAATCGTCTTTACGTCGGCGAAGTCGACATTGATCAGGCCGCGCTGCGTGATCAGGTCGGAGATACCCTGGATGCCCTGGCGCAGCACATCATCGGCCATGCGAAAGGCCTGGAGCATGCTGGTGTTCTTCGAGGCTGTTTGCAGCAGGCGGTCGTTTGGAATGGTGATCAACGTGTCGACCATGGGCTTGAGCTGCTCGATACCCTGCTCGGCAGTCTTCTGGCGGTGCCGCCCTTCAAATGTGAACGGCCGTGTGACCACGCCCACGGTCAGCATACCCAAATCCTGGGCAATGCTGGCGATAATCGGCGAGGCCCCGGTGCCGGTGCCACCGCCCATGCCGGCGGTGATAAAGGCCATATCGGCACCCTTCAGCGCCTCGTAAATCTCCTCGGTGGTTTCCTCGGCGGCCTTCTGACCAATCACTGGGTTTCCGCCCGAGCCAAGGCCCTTGGTCAGCTTGTCGCCAATCCGAATGCGAATATTGGCGCGCGAGTGGATCAGCGCCTGGGCATCGGTATTGACGGTGATGAAGTCGACGCCCTGCACGCCATCCTCGACCATACGATCGACGGCGTTCGACCCGCCACCACCGGCACCAATGACCTTAATCACGGCGTGTGGCTCAGGCATGTAGT
This sequence comes from Roseiflexaceae bacterium, assembly GCA_014381165.1. Lineage (GTDB taxonomy): Bacteria > Chloroflexota > Chloroflexia > Chloroflexales > Roseiflexaceae > JACMIM01. The sequence goes on along the minus strand of JACMIM010000144.1, from coordinate 3,190 downwards.
TGGAGAAATCGGTCATTGGGAACCTCCTGGTAGGGGCTGGGCTAGGGGCTAGTTCCTAGTTCCCGCCGTCACGGTAAAAACTCACGCAGCCAATGCTTGAATCGCTCGTAAGCGCTGTTCCAGCGTTCGCGGTCGTCGGTGGGGGTTGAATCTTCGGCGGCGCTGCCGTGGCGCGCGCCCCAGCGCACCAGGCCCACGGCGGTCGCATATGGTGGGCTATCCAGCGAATCGGCCAAGCCGTGCAGGTTGGTCGGCACGCCGATCCGCACCGGCACACTTAACATCTCGCGCAGCAGTTCGTCGAAGCGAGGCAGCAGCGCTGTACCGCCCGTCAGGACGATGCCAGCGGGCAGCATGCCCTCGTAGCCGCTGCGCCGCACTTCGTTGTACACCAGCTCGACCACCTCCTCTGCGCGCGCCTGAATGACCTGGTTCAGCAGATGCCGACTGATCTGCTGCCGCTCGCCCTGCGAAAAGCCCTCGACTTCGACCAAATCCTCAGATTCCTCGGCCTGCTCGCCAGCCAGTGCCGAGCCGTATTTCAGCTTGAGGTATTCGGCCGTGTGGTAGGGCGTTTGCAGCACCATCACAATATCATTCGTGAAGTGATTGCCGCCGACCGGCAGCACGCTGGTGTGCCAGATGCCGCCCTGCACGAATACCGCAATATCGGTCGTGCCGCCACCAATATCGACCAGCACAACGCCGCGGTCTTTGTCGTCCTCGGTCAGTACGGCCTCACCCGAAGCCAGCGGCTGCAACACCAGATCGTCGATCTCGACACCGCCGCGCTGCACGCTTTTGATCAGGTTCTGGATTGCCATCACCTCGCCGGTCACGATATGCGTTTCGACCTCCAGGCGAAAGCCACTCATGCCGACAGGATCGCGGATACCTTGGTTGCCATCTACAATATACGCACGCGGAATCACATGGATCACCTCGCGCTGGCTGGGGATGGCGATCGATTGGGCGTTCTCGACCGCGCGGGCCACATCCTGCCGCGTGATCTCGTGATCGGTGCGGGCGACCGCCACCACGCCATTCGAATTCAGCGAGCCGATATGGCGACCAGCCACGCCGACAAAGGCCGTGCCGATACGGTAGCCCGAGACACGCTCGGCCTTCTCGATGCTGCTGGTCACGGCGTTCACAGCCTCGTCGATATTGACGACCACGCCCTTGTCCAGGCCTTTCGAGGGCGTCAGGCCAACGCCAAGCACATTGAGCCGCCCGTTGTCATGAGCCTGCGCCACAATCGTGCAGACTTTGGTGGTGCCGACATCAATGCCGACAATGGTTCGATGCGCCATAATACCTTCAGTCACCTTTTAGCTTTCAGCCTTCATTTCGAAAATACGGTGTTTTCGGCCTGAGATCAAGAAACGTAAAAGGTGTGCCTTGTTTGAGCATTGTGTCCAGCACAGTTAGTTTTTCGCCCAGCCGCTCGCTCTTGCCAAAAATCACGGTCTTATTATCGGGGGCCAACACGAACAGACCGCGCTCGTCGCTCCAATTCATGCTAATTGGCTGCATGCCTGTTTCGGCGGGCAGCCGCAGCGCCAGGGCGCGGGCCAACCCAAGCGCATCTTGATCGACAGCGTCGTTCGGCTGCAACGCGCGGGCAGTCTGGTCTTCGATCACCAGCGTATTGGTGATCGCGGCGCTTGAATCGGCTGCGCCCAGCACACGCCCGCTTGAATCGACCAAGAAATGCTGGCCACCGCTAGACCAGCGCAGCTCGGGCCGCCGCTCGACAATCTGCAAATACAGCGTGCCCGGCAGCCCCACTCGAACACTGGCATCCTCGATATAGGCGCTGCGCTTGAGCTTCTTGACCAGCGCAGCGCTGTCGATATACCCGATCGACTGGCCCTGTGCATCGGCCAACGTCCGAACCTCGTTTATGTCAAGCACATCAGCGCCGCTGACCTCCACCTGCTGTATGGTGAAGCGCGCATTGGTGAAGGCGTAAATCAGCGCAAGCAGCGAGCCAAGCAGCAGCAGCGCACTGAACACGCGCCCGCTCGCGACCCAAGAAACTGCCTGCTGGCGCGGCCCGGGCGTGGCAGCCGTGCGCGGCATACGCTTCGCCGCTGGCCTAGGTGCAGCACGGCGTGGGGTGGTTGGCTTGCCTTTGCGCCGCTCAACGGCCCGCTCGCGCAATCGAGAATTTGTATCGCGTACTGTCATAATTTCTTTATCGTTCCAGCGCCAGGGCGATCAGCCGATCCAATAGCGCGCTGTAGTCGAGGCCGCTGGCCTGCCACATCTTGGCGTACATGCTGACCGGCGTGAAGCCGGGCATGGTGTTGACTTCGTTGATATACAGCGCGCCGGTGTCCTTGTCGAGCAAGAAATCGACGCGGGCCAAGCCGCTGCCGTCGATCGCCTTGAAGGCCGCCAGGGCCAGTGCGCGCACCGCGTCGATCTGCTCAGGTGAAAGTGGGGCCGGAATCAAAATCTTCGACTCGCCGCCAAGGTATTTGGCTTCGTAGTCGTACCATTCGTTGGAAGGCACGATCTCGCCGGCCACACTGGCCTCGGGCGTGTCATTGCCCAGCACCGCCACCTCGATCTCGCGTACATTCAAGCCTTGCTCGACCACGATACGCCGGTCGTAGGACGCGGCCAGGCGTAGGCCCTCGGCTAATCCCGCGCGGCTGGCCACCTTCGAGATACCGACGCTGCTGCCCATGTTGGCCGGCTTGACGAACATCGGGTAGCGCAACTGCGCCTCAAGTGCGTCCAGGATAGCATCCTGATCGCGCTCCAGATCGACGCGGCGTACAAAGGCCCAGGGTACTTGGGCCAGCCCGGCAGCGGCGAAGGCCGCCTTCATCATGGCCTTGTCCATGCCCACCGCCGAGGCCAGCACGCCGCAGCCGACATATGGTACGCCCGCCAGTTCGAACAACCCCTGCACTGTGCCATCCTCGCCGCGTGGCCCGTGCAACACTGGAAAGATCACGTCGGGCTGGAGGTCAGGCGTCAGCAGCCAGGAATCTGGATCGGTTACTGTCGTCAGCGCTGTCTCCCGGCGCTGAGGTTCCCGGCGCTGAAGCGCCGGGCTATTGGGTTCTGTTGCAATTGGGGTCGATGCTGAATTCGCCGCCGGCCCGCCCGGCAGCAGTGTGGCATCCGCCAGCGATTCGAGCAGCGCCGGGGCGTGGTCGCCAACTATCCAGCG
>JACMIM010000143.1 GCA_014381165.1 Roseiflexaceae bacterium | reverse complement strand
GCGAAGCGCTTCAGCTTGAATCGCGGATCAGCCCGGACTTCCCGCCAATTTATGCGGATCACGAGCGCGTGCGGCAGGTGCTGGAAAACCTGCTCTCGAACGCAATCAAGTACAGCCCCGAGGGCGGCGTAGTGCGGGTCGGCGCGCGCGTCGAGGGCGAGTACGCGGTTGTTTCTGTCAGCGATCAGGGTATCGGAATCCCCGCCGAGGAACAACAACTAATCTTCCGCCGCTTCTACCGTGTCGACAACCGGCTGCGCCGAAATACGCAGGGCGCGGGGCTGGGACTGTTTCTTTCCCACGCGCTGGTGGAGGCTGGCGGCGGGCGGATTTGGGTTGAAAGCACGCCAGGCCGCGGATCGCGCTTTCTGTTCAGCGTGCCACTGGCGACGCCGCGCCTGGTTGATGTAGCTGCCGCAGAGCCACAGGTAACTGGCAAGCTTCTGGAGGGCTGAGGGCTGAAGGCTGGGGGCTGAGGGCTAGGAGCTGGGGGCTGGGGTGAAGAGCTGAGATGTTCTATTGAGGACGTGATGACCGAACTACGCGATAAACTTGTGCTGGTGGTGGATGATGAGCAGCGGCTGGTTCAGTTCATGCGCATGAACCTGGAGATCGAGGGCTGCCGCGTGATCAGCGCGCCGGACGGGCGCGAGGCGCTCGATAAGGTGCGCGAGGACATGCCCGATGTGGTGCTACTCGACATTATGATGCCAGGAATGGATGGCTACGAGACGCTGCGCCGCCTGCGCACGTTTAGCCAGGTGCCGGTGCTGATCCTGACTGCCAAGGATAGCGAGGACAACCGCATTCAGGGCCTTGAACTGGGTGCGGATGATTACATCAGCAAACCGTTCGGCCATCGCGAACTGGTTTCGCGCATTCGGGCAGTGCTGCGCCGCCACTACACGCAGCCGCTGGAGCCGATGACCACGGTCGCCGTGGACGATCGACTGACGATCGACTTCGCCCGCCGCGAGGTGCAGATCAATGGCGAGCGGGTTAATTTGCGCCCGACTGAGTACCGGCTGCTTTTCCACCTGGTGCAAAATGCCGGCTATGTGATGACCCACGAGCAGCTGCTGAACAAAGTCTGGGGGCCAGAGTACCGCGACGAATCGCACTACCTGCGGCTGTATGTGACCTACCTGCGCCAGAAGATCGAGCAAGACCCATCGAACCCACACTACATTCTGACTGAGCGCGGGGTGGGGTATCGCTTTGTGGATTTTCGGCGGGGGGGCGGAGGAGGGCTGAGGGCTGAGGGCTGAGGGTTGAGGGCTGAGGGCTGAGGGTTGAGGGCTGAGAGTTGAGGAAATTAACCCCGTTGGGGCGAAGCATCTGCCATGATTAACCGCTCTAATGCGCACGCGCCGCTGTGGTTAAAACCGGCAGCTAGCTTGCCGTCTGCGGCAGATGCTTCGCCCTCCTAGAAAAAGACGTGGAATGATTGCATCGTTGGTTATCGGAATTACGAATGTTGTGCGCCGGCTGCGCAATGCGTGGAGGCGACTACTGCGGCGGCGGGTCGATTATGTGCGTATACGGCTTGCTGGTGGACTGCCGGAGTTCGCCGCGCCCCTGCCGTGGTGGCGCAAACGCTTGCTGGGCGGGCAGGCGGGGTTGAGCCTGAGCGGGCTGCGCCGCCAGCTTCAGCGCATTGGCGACGACCCGCAGGCGCAGGGCATTGTGCTGGAGATCAATGGCTTTGCGGCTGGCTGGGCGACCATGCAAAGCCTGCGCGATGAGCTGCACAGCTTTCGCGAGCGCGGCAAGCGCGTGGTGGCGCTGGTCTACACCCTCGATAACGCCGGCTTCTATGTGGCCTGCGCCGCCGATCAGATTCTCGCGCCGCCGACAGCCATGTTCAGCGTGCTGGGCTTCCACACCGAGGTCCAGTACCTGCGCGACGCGCTGGCCCGGATCGGCGTCGAGGCCGAGGTCGAGGCGGTTTCGCCCTACAAGGCAGCCTACGAGCGCTTTATTCGCTCGGAGATGACACCAGAGAACCGCGCCCAGACCGAGCGCTTGCTCGATGGCCGCTACAGCACACTGGTCGAAAGTATCGCCAGCGCGCGTGGGCTGCCGCCTGAGCGCGTGCGGGCGCTGATCGATCAGGCCCCGCTACGCGCCGCCGAGGCCTGCGAGGCCGGGCTGCTCGACGCGCTGCTGTATGACGACGAACTGATCGCGCACCTCCAGCAGGGCGAGCGCGAGCCGGTGGTGCAGGAGTGGCCGGAGGCACAGAAGGCACTGCGCTTGCCCATGCTGCGGCGCTTCCGCAAGCTGGTAGGCGTTGTCGCCATCGAGGGCACGATCGTGCAGGGCGGCAGCCAGCGCCTGCCAGTGCCATTGCCGTTGCTTGGCCAGCAGCAGGCCGGCTCTGACAGCGTCGCCCAGGCGATTCGCGCCGCCGAGCGAAACAAGCGGCTCGCAGCGGTGGTGCTGTATATCAACTCGCCAGGCGGCGACGCCTTTGCATCCGACTTGATCTGGCGCGAGATCGTGCGGCTTCAAAAGCAGAAGCCGGTGGTGGCGGTGATGGGCGATGTGGCGGCATCCGGCGGTTACTACATTGCCGCGCCAACTGCACGGATCATTGCGCAGCCTGGCACAATCACTGGCAGCATTGGCGTGATCTCGCTGCGGCCCAACCTCAGCGGGCTGCTGGCCAAGGCCGACATTCACACGACGACGCTCAGCCGTGGTGCCAACAGCGGCCTGCTGGCGTCGAGCCAACCGTTGAGCGAATCGCAGCGTGCGGCGTGGCGGCGAATGCTGCTGGCAACCTATACTGAGTTCAAGGATCGCGTGAAGAGCGGGCGGCAAATCGATGAGGACGCGCTGGAACCAATCGCGGGCGGGCGGGTCTGGTCGGGAGCCGACGCCCGCGATCTGCGGCTGGTCGATGGACTCGGCGGGCTGCCAGCGGGCGTGCGCGCGGCACAAGAACTGGCCAAGCTGCCACTGGACGAGCGCGCCCCGCTGGTGATGCTACGCGGCGGCCCTAGCTCGTTGCCGCCACAACCCTTTCCAGCCGATAGCCTGGCCGCGCTGCTGGCTGCGGTCGAGGTGGGGCTGAAGCCGCGTATCTGGGCGATTCTGCCGTGGCAGGAGCGGGCGTAATCGACCATGCCGCGCACCGATGCCTGAACCCGGCGCTGAAGCGCCGGGCTATTGGGAGGAGCTTGTGCCGCCGCCACGGCCACCGGATGAATTCGGCGTCTGATAGGCCAAAAACGCGCTGAAGCGCGTTCAATCGCATCCGACCCGCCTACGCCCGTGGCGTGTGCAAAACTAGGAGTTACGCAGTTGCCCAAGAGCTTTCATCACGCCTGCGGCGGGGGTGGAACTAACGAATAATTGTTTCATTAAAGATAGCTTTTCCATGCTGCCGCAGGCTGAAGTCGCCAACTGCGTAAGTCCTAAAAACAATACGCCATACCTTTGGGATGGCCCCCAATGCTGAAGCCTGTGCTATAATCGCGCCCACACTGCCCCCCGATACGTGGAGAATGACGTGCTGGCCCTGTTTGCCATTGCGGTGCTCGCGCCGCTGCTGTATATTCCTGGCTTGCTGATCGAGCGCGCTTTGAACGCTGCCCCACTTGGCGACCGACTTGAACTGCACTACGCCCGCACGGTGATTGGCGCGCTGCTGCATGGCTGGTTGACCCTAACGCTAGCCGAGTTCGGCGTGTTCTCGGCCTGGTTGCATGTGCTGATCACGGCGCTAGTCTGTGCCGCGAGCGGGCTGATCGCGCAGCGCCGTGGCAGGCTGCGACGCAGCGAATCCATGGCCACGCCGCGCTGGCAGCTCGTTGCAGCGGGCGCGCTTGGCCTGCTGGTGCTGGTGCTGGCCGCGCAACCATTCGAGGTAATCATCGGCGGGCGGACACCGCACCGACTCGTGTTTTCGGGCGACATCGGACGATGGAACCAGCCGATCATCCGCGACCCGCGAGCGCCCAAGGGACCAGTCGACACGCTCATCATCGAAAGTACGTACTC
>JACMIM010000142.1 GCA_014381165.1 Roseiflexaceae bacterium | reverse complement strand
GTGCGCTGGCTTGTTGCAGCGTGAAGGCGCGGATTGCGCCCAGCTCGGCACGTATTTCACCATACCTTGCGGGCAGCGGCAGTTCGCCCCGGTTGGTGTTGCGATTATGTAATATCGCATCAATCGCCGAGCGTGGCGTTTCGTCGAGCAGCACCTGGAACGCGGCCAGATTTGACGCGCCAAGTAGTGGGTTGTAGCGCCGCTCATAGCCGATCGTGCTGCTGGGTTTGCCGCTCATGCCTTTGCCGCCGCAGGGCGAGCCACCATAATGGGTGGGGTAGACTTCGGTGGTTTCGGGCAGCGCCCGCAGCCGCTGGAGGCTTTCGTAGAGCTGCGCCGCGCCGCTCAACGGTAGGTCGAGCAGATCGGCCCGGCCAACATCGCCAACAAATAGACAATCGCCGGTCAGCACTGCCCAGGGGTCGGCCAAGCGCCCGCCCTGCGCCAGCACAAACGCCACATGTTCAGGGGTATGACCGGGCGTATGCAGCGCCCGCAGCAGCACTTCGCCAAGTTGTAGTTGCCAGCCATCGTCGATCGGCTGGTGCGGGAAGCGCGCATCAGCACGGCGCGGCAGATACAGCTGTGCCCCGGTGAGTTCGGCGAGCGCGCGCCCATTCGAAATGTAATCGGCGTGCATGTGCGTTTCGAGCACGGCGGTGATACGCAGGCCCCGGTCGGCGGCGAGCAGGGCGTACTGCTCGGCGGAAAGGCTCGGATCGACCACAGCGGCCACGCCAGCAGCCGGGCAACCGATCAGATATGAGGCCGCCGAAAGCGGCTCGTGCAGCAACTGGCGAAACAGCATCGTCGCATCCTTTCAGCAGCATAGAATTGCCCCATTATGGCACAACTCACAACGAAGATTGTTATGCTCCTTGTCCTCCACGCCTTTTAGTTGCGGCATCTATAGCGGCTGGCAGAAAGGTTGCTCCGTTTCGATACACAGCAATCGCATTGGAACGCGATCCGGCTCCTGAACCCGAGACCCTGAACCCTGACCCCTGCTATATAATGCTTAAAATCCCTTTCTACCGAGGACATACCCAATGGCCAACACAATGCGTGTGATTCAGATTGGATTTGGCAGCGTCGGGCGCGGCTTTGTCGAGATTCTCCAGCGCAAGCATGGCTGGCTGGAGCAACAGTACGGCACGTCGATCTCGCTTGTCGGCGTGGCCACGCGCTCGTGGTGCAGCTACGATCCGAGCGGGATCGACCTCGCCGTGCTGCGCCGCGCCGCCGAGCTAGGCGATCTCGAAGCTATCCCAGCGCGTCAGCCCTGGACGCCGGCCCAGCTCATCCAACAGGCCGAGGCCGAGGTGCTGGCCGAGGTCAGCCCAACCGACCTTAGCAGCGCCGAGCCGGCTCTGAGCTACATGCGCGCCGCCTTCGCCCGTGGGCTGCATGTCGTTACTGCAAATAAAGGGCCAGTTGCGTTGCACGGGCCGCAATTGCTGGCCGAAGCCCGCGAGCGCGGCTTGAGCTTTGGCTACGAGGGCACAGTCATGGCTGGCACGCCCGCGTTGCGGCTGGGATGGAGCGCGCTGGCCGGTTGCGAACTGCGCGAGGTGCGCGGGATTGTCAATGGTACCACCAACTACATGTTGACCCAGATGGAAACCGGTATGGCCTACGCCGAAGCGCTGGCCGAGGCCCAACGGCTGGGTTATGCCGAAAGCGACCCGGCCGGCGATGTCGAGGGCTACGACGCGGCGGCCAAGGCGGCCATTTTGGCCACCATGCTGCTGGGTGGCAGTGTGCGCCCAGATGATGTCGAGCGCAGCGGTATCACCGGCCTTACGCCGAGCGATATAGCAACAGCGGCGGCGGCTGGCGAGCGCTGGAAGCTGATTGCCCGCGTCACGCGCGCGCCGGATGGCAGCGTGCGGGCCAGTGTCGCGCCGATGCGCGTACCAATCACGCACCCGCTAGCCAGCGTGGCGGGCGCAACCAACGCGCTGACCTACACCACCGATCTTTTAGGCGACGTGACGCTGATCGGCCCTGGGGCAGGCGGCGTGGCCACTGGCTTCGCACTGTTGACGGATGTGCTGGCGATCGGGCGGTAGATCTGGGGCTTGGGTTGGGGCGCGGCAAGACGTGCCCCCACCCAAACCCCCCCCCCCACCAGGGATTGCATTTTCGTTATAAATATTATTGTGAGGTGT
>JACMIM010000141.1 GCA_014381165.1 Roseiflexaceae bacterium | reverse complement strand
CTGAGCGGGCTACCTCAGCGGCTTCAGCCCGCGACGCCACGGCGCGCAACGTACAGGCGCGGGTGCCGAACCAACGGTTTCTACACGCCTGTGTCAAGGTTTGTGCCGCCGAAGTTCACGCTGAAGCGACGGCACCAAATGCTGACCGACTGGTACTCGCTCAGGTCGACATCGGACGAGATGGCATAGTTTTGGTCGCCGATGTTGCCCTTGAGCGCGCCAAGGTCGATGAAATCGCCGCTGTTGATCGCCGCATCCTGTGTGGCATCGCTGCCGCGCACCAGGTACACACGCACATCCGGCCCGTTCGACGTTTTGAAGTCCTCAAGTCGCAGCACCTGCGCGCCATCCTCGAGCACACGAACGCTCGCTGTACCACTGGTTTCGTGCGCCAAACTCTGGAAGCTGGCCGACCACGCGCTCGCTTGGGCGGGAACCGTGGTTGGCGCAACCTCGGCCAGCGGTGCAGCTGCGGCAGGAGCGGCAGGCTGCTCCACTGCTGGGGTTGCGCTGCTCGCGGCAGCAGTTGGTTGCAGCGCCGCATCGTTGGCAGGGCTTACAGCGGGCGGCGCACTCGCACTGACTACAGGTGGTGCTTCGTTGACGGTTGCATTGACAAACAGTAGCTCGGGGCGAAACAGCAACCAGAGAACCGCGAGCGCTACCACGGCGACGACAAGCATAATACTGATCTGTGTTCTTGTGATTGTCATAACATCCTTCTGTTCTAGCGTAGTTTATCTAGAACAAACGGTATCACCGATTGCTTACGCGGTGATTACGTGGAACGAACACGTTACGATCACCCCGCGAATGCGAACCTGAATCTTCTGCGCAGCCTACCCAGGCTCATGGTGTGGGGGCTTCACCGAGTGCAATCGCAATAGCTATAGGGTACCAGGCGGGGCGTTACGCCGGTAGCCGCGAGGCCGAGGCCTCTGGCTGGGTTTACGAAGCCCGCCTACGCGGGCTGAAACGATGTTCAGCCCGCGTAGGCGGGCTTCGTGATGGTAAATAACCGCCTACTGGCCCCAACTCAGCCCGGAATCGGCATCGATTGCCTGCGCAGTGGTCAGCGCGCGCGGCTCGCCGAGTTCAAGTGCAGCGCTTGTAACTGTGAGCGGCGCGACATACAGATCGAAGTTGCCCTCGCCGGACAGCGCCAGCCAGGCCAGCCAGGCTCCATCGGGCGAAACCGCTGGGGCACGCGCCATGCCGCCGGTTGTGAGCTGCGTGGCCGTGCCGCCACCAGACGGGATCGCATAGATGTCGGTCGCACCGTCATGGCGCGCGGCGAACAGCAGCCACGCGCCGTCGGGCGTAAACGCTGGATCGTAGCTACCAGGCAGCATCCCGGCGATCTCACGCGCCGCGCCAGCCGTTTCGTCATACTCACGTAGCATTGGCGCGTCTGTGGCCAGCGGCTGGAACGCAAACACTGTCGCGCCGCTCGGCGCGACGGCCAAATCGCCGACATGGCCATCGTCGGCGGCGTAGAGCTGTGTCGGCAGTGCTCCTTGCAGCGGTGCGGTGGCATACAGCGTCATGTTGTAATCCACCGCCGGCTCGCCACTCGCTGGGCCAGCTTGCGAGGCATACAGAATCTGGCTGCCATCGGCTGAAAAGGCTGGATAGCGCGCCCATGTTGTGCTTTGTGCGCGCTCGTAGCTGTTGAGCGGGGCCGCACTTGCGCCATCGGCGAGCGTGATGCGCGGCTCGCCACCAGCCGCCGGCAGCACGACCAGCGTGCTCGCGCTTTGTGTCACTTCCACCGCCACAATCGAAGCCCCATCGGGCGACCAGGTTGGCTGTGCCAGGTTGCCACGCTCGGTGATCTGGCGCGCACCAGCCTGATCCCACTGCCAAAGATCGCCGTTGCGTGCATACAGCAGCCGACCAGGGAGCGAGCTATCAGTGGCATTGGCTGCGGGTTGGCTGGGCAGCGCTGCGGAGCAGCCAGTAAGCACAAGGCTGAACACCAGGAGAAGCCAAACGAGGCAGTTTTTTGTTGACATAAAATATAAATTCAGCGTTGAAACAGCTCGGGCGGGGCTTGGTTTGGAATCAGGGCAAGCAGTGCTGCTGGCGCGACCTCGAACACCGTCGGTGCGCTGCCAATATAATCGCCATCGACCTGGACATCAATCGGCGTCTTCGAGCTGATTTTCAGGCGGCGGGCGCGATAGTAGGAGATACGTGAATCCTCGCGGTGACGCCTGGTCATGATCGACAACAACCGCAGCGGCGCACCAAGCAACGAACGGCCTCGGATCAAGCACACGTCGAGCAGGCCATCATCGATAATGGCATGTGCCGTTAACTTGACCACGCCGCCATACAGCTGGCTGTTGCCAAGCACCACCATGAGATAGCGCCCACGGAAGCGCCGCCCGTCGATCACTACCTGTGCCGCCACACCCTCGTAGCGCAAGGCCAGCCTGAACGCTTCCCAGACATAGGCAAACGCGCCAATCCGCCGCTTGAGATCGCTGCGCACGCCGGCGGTAACGGTGGCATCAAAGCCAAGCGAGGCCATCAGCAAGAAGTAGCGTTCATCCGCCCGCCCCAGATCGATGTTGCGCGGCTGCACGCCAAGCTGTGCCTCGGCGGCGGCGCGTGGCTCCAGTGGCAGGCCGATCTCACGTGCCCACACATTCACCGTGCCGACCGGCAGCACCGCCAGCGCTGCGGCGGTTCCCGCTAGGCCATTCACGACCTCATTCACGGTGCCATCACCGCCGGCCGCCACAACGACTG
>JACMIM010000140.1 GCA_014381165.1 Roseiflexaceae bacterium | reverse complement strand
AGGTTGTGGCCGCGCCCGACCGGCCCGCTACGCAACAGTATGTGCTGGCGATCCTCACGCTGGCCGAGCAGACCCTCCAAGGCGTCGATGTGAACCTCGACGAGCAGGTTGGCCCGATCGCTGGCGAGGGCGGCGTGATCACCGCCTACCAGCACGCCCAGCTTATGGCGAGCATGGCGCTAACCGCGCAGGATAGCGCCGCCGTTGTGCCAACCGTCGCCGCTGTAGCAGGCGCGCCGACCGCCGCGCCGACCACCGCCCCTGTGGCAGGTGCGCCAACCGCTGTACCCGCCCCGGCAGCTACGATAGTTGACATCGGCGACAACACATTCAACCAGCAGGAGATCAGCGTGCCGGTTGGAGCGACGGTTATGTGGATGAGCAGCGGCCAGAAGCCCCATACGGTGACTGTTGACGACGGCTCGTTCAAGAGCGCGACGCTCAAGAACGGCGATATGTTCACCCACACCTTCGACAAGCCGGGCGTCTACGCCTACTACTGCGAGTTCCACGGCAGCGCAGGCGGCCAGGGCATGGCCGGGGTGATCAGGGTTGGCGACGCAGCCTCGGCCCAGCAGCAAGCCCCGGCCCAAGAGCCAGCCGCAGCGCCGCTGACCGTATCCATGAAAGACTTCGCGTTCGAGGCCATCGAGCTGAAGGTCAGGGTCGGCCAGAGCGTGCTGTGGAAGAACGACGGCGAGAAACCACACTCGGCCACGGCGGTCGATGGCTCGTTCGACACTGGTCTATATGGCGCGGGCGAATCGAAGACCGTGCAGTTCAACCAGGCTGGCACCTTCCTCTACTTCTGCCAGCTCCACGGCTCACAGGACGGCACGAGCGGCATGGTCGGTACGGTCATCGTCGAGCCGTAAGGCGGCACTACAGCTCAACTACGCCCTTCTTCACTACTGAAAGGAAACAAATCCAATGTCTACGCTTCAAGAAGCCCACGCTACGACGCACGAACGCACAACCCACTTTAGCCTCGACTGGTGGCTCGCTCGTAGCAGTATTGCCGCAACCGCCTTCGTGCTGATTGCGCTTGCTGTCTTGCATCTGCTGCGCCCCGACTACAACCCATTCGGCCATTTTATCAGCGAATACGCGGTTGGCCCGCATGGCTGGCTCATGACAAGCGTCTTCTTCGCCTGGGCTATCGGCTCGGCGAGCCTAGCGCTTGGGATGTTCCGCAATCTGGCCCGGCCAGGCCGCTCATGGCTGGGCCTACCGCTCCTCCTGACATGGGCGCTCAGTTTGATTGTGGCTGGAATCTATCCAACCGATCTTACGGGCGCGACGGAGACACCAGCCGGGATCATCCACGGGCAGGCTGCGGTGGTTGGGTTTAGTGCTGTACAGATCATGACCCTGCTGATCTCATCGCGCTGGCGCAAGGACGCGGCTTGGAAGACGCTGATGGGGCCGGGCCTCGCGCTCGGCGCGCTGATTATCGGCGGGTTTGTGTTCCTGATCTTCTGCCCATCGTGGCTGAATGGCTTCGCTCAGCGGATTATGCTGGGGGGCAATCTCGCTTGGATGCTACTGGCGGCGCGGCGCCTACGTGTGGTTGTCGATACCAAAAGCTGATTACTACAGGAGTTACGCATGTGAAGCCGTGGCTGCCGACAGAGGAGCCATCACGTATGGTTATTCCGAGCACTTCGGCTGAGCTCAGGATAAACTTCGCGCGGGATCTTCCCTCCCGATATGGGGGATGACCCCCGGCTCACTCGGGGTGACAAAAGGCACTGGTGCGCGCTTTCCGGTCAACTGCGTAACTCCTATACTAGTTCTAAACAAAGAGGAAACCAATGAATCGCTCAATGACATGGTGGATACGCGCGTTTCTCATCTCGTCAGCACTGCGTGGGCTGGGGCTTGGTATAAACGGCTTGCTCAACTACCGCGAGATCTCGATCCCACTTCAGTTCACGCCGCTCAACGCGGCCTTCGTTGCCGGGCTTTACCTCGCTGGCAGCATCGGCCTGATCCTTACGCTGTTCGCCCGCGAGCGGGCCGACGCACGGCCATTTTTGATCGGCACCGCCGTCGTGACCACCCTGCTGTTGGCGGTCACTGGCCTGCGCTGGGCCGAGTTCGAGACCACGCTCTCGTCGAAGCTGATCGGCTGGGTCGGCTCATACGTCTTTGATCCGGTTGCGATCACCCTGCTTCTCACAACCCACGGCCTGGGCTCTCCAGCGCAGCCCGGCAGCCATCGCCTGTCGCCGCTATTCGTGGCCGAGGCGGCGGTACTTGGCATGCTTGGCTGGTTCATGCTGGCGCTGCCCGAGGCGGCGGCGGCGGTATGGCCCTGGCGCATCGAGCCGCTGATGGCCCAGCTCTACAGCTGCTTTTTTATCGCCTTCGCGGTGATCGCGCTGTTAGCCTCGCAAGAGCAAAGGCCAGTGCTGGTGCGCAATTT
>JACMIM010000139.1 GCA_014381165.1 Roseiflexaceae bacterium | reverse complement strand
GGCGGCGCGAGCGCGAGCAGCAGGGCGAGTAGGCCAATCATAAAAGTTCGCTTCGAATGACGAATCATGTCATGAGCTGTGTGGACACTGTCGGTCAGGGCAAACCTCATATTTCGCCCTTTTTATAGCATTTGTCACAGATTGCAGATTGAATAAGGTTACACTGCTGGCTAATCGAGGGTGGCTATCAGTGTGCGCAACTGCGGTAGCAGCGCGGGAATGTCATCCTGAATGACACTCCAAAGTGTGTCATCATCGATTCCCAGATAGCCGTGGATGAGCCGGTTGCGGGTGGCAACAATCCGTCGCCATGGAATGTAGGTATAGGCAGCGCGAGCACCATCTGGAATGTGTGTTGCCGCCTCGCCAATCAGCTCAAGGTTGCGTAAAGTGGCATCATAGTGCAGCGCACTGGCAACAAACGTAGCTTGATTAAATCCAGCCGTGTAGTCTAAAACTTTTTCGGCAAAACTAATCATATCGTCGAGATAAAAACGCCACGGACGCGATGCAGCATCAGACATGTACAGCCTCTGCCTCGATAAACGGGCGCAACTCAGGGCGCAGCGCTTTTTCGGTCACCAAGTCAACTGGACACCCAAACAGATCTTCCAGAAAAAATTGAACACCAAAATAGCGCGCCGATGTAGCCGAACCATCGAAAGCAACGAGAATATCGATATCGCTATCGCTGCGCGTGGCGTTGCGCGCGGCGGAGCCGAACAGCGCCAGACGTGTCACGCCATATCGTTGCATGAGCGTTGATTTATGTTGGGCGAGCAGTGTTAGCACAGTTGAACGGTTCATGGTCTTCGCCTGCTCAATTATTTCTGCGACTGTCACTGTTGTCTTCCTTGTGTCACACTATTATAGCAACCCTACCGGATTTGTAAAAAAGAGGAACTGAATTTTCGCGCGGGCTATGCCCTCAAACCCCACTTTGCGCGTTCGCGCGTGTGCAATTCACATGTGCCGCAGGTGTTGCGTAAGCTTTTGCGCGTTCAACCCCGTACAACGTGCTGAAGCGCGTTTTGCATAGCAACAGCGGGTTTCAACCCGCCTGCGCTCGGTGCGTACGCAAAACGATACGCCACACCCTCTTTGCCGCCGGGCGCTATCTGCGGTACACTACCGAGCATACCATATTATAGGCGCGGGCCTTTATGCCGCGAGAATGAAGATGAGCGCAGCACGAATTCTTGAAACAATCGGCGGACTGAGCCGCCCGCTGACCGAGCGCGATCTGCGCGGGCTGTCCGGCCTGCGTCAAATCGACCGGCGCGACTTTTTAGAGCTATGGACCACGCTGACGCCGGAGCGGCGCACGAGCCTGGCTCGTGAGATGGTGGAGCTGTCCGAGGAAAGTGTCGAACTCGACCTGAGTGAGCTTTGGACCTGGCTGCTCGACGACACCGACGCCACCGTGCGCGCCAGCGCGGTCGAGGGCTTGTGGGAGAACACCGCCCCGCGCACCATGCGCCGTATGCTGGTGATGATGCGCAATGACACCAGCGAGGAGGTGCGCGCCGCAGCAGCAGTTGGCTTGAGCCGCTTCGGCTACATGGCTTCGCTGGGCGAGCTGGATGACGGCGCAGAACTGTTGGAGCGCGATCTGGCCCTGATCGAGCTCGACGAGCGCCAGCCGCAGGAAGTGCGCCGACGCGCGCTGGAAAGCGCGGGCTATTTCGCCGAGAATGAAGCTGTGCAGCACCAGATCGAGCGCGACTTTGCCAGCGACGAACAGCTGCTGCAAGAAAGCGCGCTGGTCGCCATGGGCCGGGCCATGCTGCCGCGCTGGTTGCCGCAGATCGGCGAGGCGCTGCGCAGCGAATCGCCAGCACTGCGTTACGAGGCTGCGCGCGCTGCTGGTGAACTGGCCGATGGCGCGCGTGGCCTGCTGCCCCGGCTGGCCCGGCTGATGACCTCGCGCGACACCGAGATCGCGCTGGCCGCGATCTGGTCGATGGGCCAAATTGGCGGCGATGTCGCCGAGGACGCGCTCCAGCAGGTCAAGCGCAGCGAGGACGAAGCCCGCAGCCAGGCCGCAACCGAGGCGCTCGAAGAACTCAAAATGGGCAAGTCGCTTCTATAATTTGTAGATTGCAGTGTACAGGCTAGCCGCTGCAATCTGCAATCTGTAACTCCCATGCTACTTTCCGACATCTCGCAGATCACCGACAACTACGACCACATCTACCTGTCGCCGCACCTGGACGACGCCGCGCTTTCGTGCGGCGGGGCGATCGCGCGCCACAGTACGCGGGGCGCGCGCGTGCTAGTCGTGACGCTTTGCACAGCCGTGCCGCCCGCCGAAGGGCCGTTCAGCGAGTTTGCGGCGGCGATGCACAGCCGCTGGAACCTGCCCGCCGATCAGGTCGTTGCTACACGCTTGCACGAGGACGCCCAAGCGTTGGAGCGGATTGGTGCCGATGGACTTTGGGCCGGCTTCAGCGATGCGATCTACCGCATGCCGGAGCAGTATAATGAACCTGCCAAGCTGTTTGGATCGGCTGCCCCCGGCGACCCGCAGCACCAGCAGGTCATGGCGCTGCTCGACGATCTGCACGCCCGCGCCCCGAGCGCGACATTTTATTCGCCACTCGCAATCGGTGGCCACGTCGATCACCGGATCATGTATGATGCGACAATCGCCGGTGGCTGGGGCCGCAGCACCGCCTTCTACGAGGATATCCCATATGTTCACCAGGGCGGCGCGATCGAGCAGCGCATGCAGCAGCTTCCGCGCCCGTTTGTCGCCAGCATTATCGATATCGATGCCAGCCTGCGCCGCAAGCTCGACGCTATCGCGGCCTATAGCAGCCAGATGAATGAGCTGTTCGGCGGCGAGGCCACGATGCGGGCCGAGATCATGGCCTACCACGAGACGCTGCGCCCCGAACTTGGCACCCATGGCGAGCGCCTGTGGGTGATGGGACACTGATGCGCGATCCTTCCTTGTTCGCAGTGGTCGAGCCTGAGGCGATGGCGTGGGATGCTTTTGTGCAGCGCCACCCGCAGGGCAGCCTGCTTCAGCTGGCCGGCTGGGGCCAGCTCAAATCGCGCTTCGGCTGGCAGTCTCGGCGGCTGGCGATCGCTGGGCCGCAGGGTCTACTCGTGGGTGGGCAGGTGTTGCTCAAGCGCCGCCTGGGTGTTGCCGGGGCCTATGTGCCGCGCGGCCCGCTGCTTGGCGGCGATCACGCCAGCGATCAGGCGCTGTTGGCGGCGCTCGACCGGCTGTGTCGGCGCAACCGTGCGGTGTTTCTCAGGCTTGAGCCAAATGTGCTGGAAGGATCAGCAGAAGCCGAACACCTCCATGCAACGCTGCTGTCGGCTGGCTTTCAGCCCGTGCCGCCGCTTCAGCCGCGCAGCAGCGTCCAGCTCGATCTTGCGCCACCTCCGGCTCAATTGCTGGCGGGCATGAGCAAAGGCCACCGTGCTGATATCAAGCGCGCTGCCCGCGAGGGAGTGGCTGTGCGCACGGCAAGCGGCCAGGCCGATCTCGACGCCTTCTATGCGATTATGCAGGCGACCAGCGCCCGTGCTGAGTTTCGCATCCACAGCCGCGCGTACTATGCCGCCGCCTTCGAGATATTTCACGCCAGCGGCCAGGCACTCCTGCTCCTGGCCGATTGGCAGGGCCATGCGGTTGCCGCCGCCATGATCTGTGCCGACCGCCACGCTGGGTTGTACCTGTACAGCGGCTCCACGCCCGAGGGGTTGAAGAGCGGCGCGCAGCATGCCGTGCAGTGGCAGGCGCTCCAGTGGGCGCGCGAGCAGGGCAGCGCTATCTATGATTTTTGGGGCGTGCCAGATAGCTTCGGCCAAGCCGCGACTGTGGCGGACGCCGAGCAGCGCGCCCGCCTGGAGGAGCAGGCCAAGAGCGACCCGCTGTTTGGCGTGTACCGCTTCAAGAAAGGCTTTGGCGGCCAGGTTGTGCGTTATTTACCAGCCTACAACAAGGTCTACCTGCCAGCGCTCTACCAGCTTTGGCAGCGATTTTTGTAACACCTATGGAAAACGAAAACGAGATGACAAGCGAGGAGGCCCAGCGCCTGGTGCGCTACCTTCAAGCGGAACTGGAGCGCCAGCGCGCCGCTAACGCTGAGATGCGCAAGGCCGTGGCGGAACTCGCGCGTGCGTTCCAGGAAACCCTGGCCCGCGCCAACGATGCAGCCGAGGGCGGCGATATCGCGCGCGTCCGCCAGATCACATACGAGAATCGCCAGGCCTGGCAGGCCTATCTGCACCAGATTGTGCAGGCGACCACCCGCAAAACCGACTCGTAGCCCCGCCCAAGTAACCACGAAGGCACGAGGGCGCGGAAGTATGAGAACTTCGCGTCTTCGTGCCTTTGGTTATTCCAAAAATCAGATAGCTAGCCCTCGAACTTGTACCCCAAACTCGTTACGGTGATAATATAGCGTGGGTGCTCGATCTCGGCTTCGATTTTTGTGCGCAGGCGGCGAATATACACCGGAACGAGGTTGCTTTCATTGTCGTAGCCATTACCCCAGACCTTGCTCAGAATCATGCTCGTGCTGAGCACCCGCCCAGGGTTGCGCATGAGGTAGTACAGTAGCCGGAACTCGACCGGCGTGAGCTTGACTGGCTTTCTGTCGCCTGCGCTCACCTCGTGGGTGATCGGCTCGACCGTGACTGTGCCAACCGCTAGGCGCGAAGATGGCGCGAACTGATCGATTGTGCGGCGGCGCAGTACCGCCTCGATCCGCGCGACCAGTTCAGATGGCTCGAAGGGCTTGGCGATGTAGTCGTCGCCACCGATCTGGAGGCCAGTAACCCGATCCTGTAGTTGCGTGCGCGCTGAAAGAAAGATAATCGGCACGTTCGATGTGTTGCGGATTTGTCGGCAGACATCAAAGCCATTGGTTCGTGGCATGGCTACGTCGAGCAGGATGAGTTCAGGTTCGTGCTCGTTGACGGCCGAAAGCACATCCTGGCCATTGTAAACCTTCACAACGCGGTAGCCAGCCTCTTCAAGCACAAAGGCGGTGAGCTTGACCGTGAGCAGGTCATCATCAGCGATTAATATTGGCATCAAACCGATCCTGAGCGTGGCGAGTGAATGTACAGTGGTTCTGTCTTACCTCATTATACAGGTTGACATTTTGACTTTCTGCTACAATATGTTCATTCAGTCGCCATTCTGGTGACATGTTCTTCATTCGAAATCAATGCAATTTCATGTACTGCTTGGCAATGTTCCAGAGGTGTTGTTGGTCGATCAGGGTGATGTCGCGATTAGTTCGATCGCCTATGATTCGCGCCTGGTGCAGCCTGGTGGCCTGTTCGTAGCCATGCGCGGCTTCCATGCCGATGGC
>JACMIM010000138.1 GCA_014381165.1 Roseiflexaceae bacterium | reverse complement strand
GCTGAGCGCCGGGCCGACCGAGCGCAACTACAGCGACGAGGCAGTGCTGGCCGAGCTGAACTACCCGCTCGATTTCAACATCAACTATCTCAACGGCTGGCTCGTGGCCCACGGCAAGCAGCCCTTCGCCACTAAGCGCCTGCCCGGCCCGCGCGACTGGCTGTTCGCCAGCCGGGCCTACGCGCAGCTTGGGCTCGAATGGCCCGAACACGCCGCCCAGATCAAGCCCGAGCGCCAGGCCGCCCTCGACGCCGTGGGCCGCGACCTTGAACAGGCGATGAAGAACATTTCTACCCGCCTGACCGCCGACGGCCCGCAGGGCAACGCGCCGCTCTTCACCGAGGTCATCTCCAACTACACCAGGCATCTCGGCGCGTTTGACGTGGGGCTGCAGGCAACACAGGCCACCTTTGTCCAGGAGCAGGCCAACCAACGTGAGCGCAGCACGCCGTTCGACCTGTACGGCGGCGTAGAGCAGCAGTTGCAATACAGGCCAACCGACATGACCAACATCACCTGCGCGGGTCTGCGGGGGGAAGCCAGCGTTCCCGCGCCGCACAACCTCAAGAACATCATCCCCAACTACAACCAGATCGCTTTGAGCGACTACCTGAACGTCAACAAGGTCTATGTTTGTTATGGTGGTGAGTGGACCGACATAAGGAGAATGTGCGCTCGTTGCTCGCTAAGTGCCATCCTCAGGGTGTTCATCCAGGTCGGCTTCGGCGACAGCAGAGGCTTCATCAGAGTGGCGACACGCTCTATCTACGCTGCCGAAAGAGAGGTTATGGAAAGCCAGCAGCCGCTGCCCCGAGCCGTAGCAGGTTGGGAGCAGGCCCCTTTCTATAAAGCGCAGTTCGAGGAGCAATTCGTCAACGCTACCCCGGCAGCATTGCCGCCCGCAGAGGCCAGCCAGCTCGCGGCCAAGATTAGCGACTTGGAGAACGCGCTGGTGGGCTTGCAGCAAACCTTCGACGCGCGCGTGAAGAGCGAAATGAACGGTGGTAGCTTAAAGGACGATACGGTCGCGCTGGCGGGAGGCAAGAAGCTGCTCGAAAGCTTTGTGGCGCTGGGCATGCCGCAGGCGCTCGAAAGCGACGACCTGCTACGCTCGCTGCTGTACGGCAACCAATCGCTCGTCGACGACCAGCAGGTGATTGCCGCTTACACCAGGCCAATCAGCACGACGCAACTCACCATCAACCCACGGCTCGAGCTGATGGCGACGGCAACCAAGCGCCACGAGGCGCTCGGCGAGCTGTTAACCCGCTACACCGACGCAATCAACGCCGAAAGCTATAGCGAGCCGATCAGCTTGATCAACAACACCCGGCTGCAGATGAACCTGTCGATGACGCTGGCCGGCATCGACGCGGGCGCACCGCCAGTGCCAGGCGGGCCAGATGTGCCAGGCACGCCAGACACGCCGGGCAGCCAGCGCTTCTTTCTGCCGTTCGTCGGGCTCTGACGGCGACCAGCGGGGACGACGCTTCCGCGGGACGGATCGCCCGTTGCCGTGCCCCTGTCACACGATCGCGCATGGTGGTGTTTCTTACGTGAATATACGGCGGTGTGGCAGGGCCACCCTGCACACCGCCCCGCTTTTCAAGGAGCAAAACCATGCGCGTGTTCGAATGGCTTTTCTTATGTTCATTTGTCCCCCTGCTGCTCATCCCGTTCCTTCCGCCCACCTGGCGACGCCGCTGGTTGGTCATGTCCGCGCCGCTACCCACGCTGGTGGGGGCATTCCATCTGATCGCCGAAGGTTGGCGCATTCAGATGCTACCCCTGTACGTGCTCGCCATGCTGATGCTGGTGTGTCGGTTGCCTGCGCTGTCCGGGCGTGAAGGCACACTGCGGCGTGGGCGCGGCATCCTGGCGAGCAGCGCGGTGGCACTGCTTCTGGCGGGGGGCGGCGTCCTTGCGGGCTGGTTGCTGCCAGTTGTGACCCTGCCACAGCCCAGCGGCCCCTACCACGTCGGCATCGTCGACCGCGAACTGGTGGATGCGCAGCGCGGGCGGCGGCTGATGGTCTCGGTGTGGTACCCCACTGCACAGCGCGGCAGCGCGGCACCGCTCACCCATCACCCCGATCACATTGCAACCGCGCTCGGGGTGCTTTCGGGCCTGCCAGGGCTGCCGTTTCAACACCTGCGCTATTTCACGCTGGCCGCCAGCGACGGCGCGCCCCCGCTGGCCGAAGGTGCGCCATTTCCGATTCTAGTGTTTTCACACGGCATGGTCGGGCTACGTTTGCAAAACAGCCCGACGCTCCAGGATTTGGCTAGCTGGGGCTATATCGTGGTGGCGCTCGACCACACCGATGCCGCTGCCGTCACGGTGTTCCCCGATGGCGAGGCGCGCTTCTACGATCTGGAACGCTTCGGTATCGCCGCCGACCAGGTACCTGACCAAGCACTCATGGATGATCGCGTGTTTCCGGTGTGGGTGGCCGACCAGCGCTTCGTCTACGATACGCTCGAAACCTGGGCAGGGCAGGATCCAGTGTTGGCAGGCAAACTCGACCTGAGCCGAATTGGCTCGTTCGGCCATTCCTTTGGCGGCGCAACCGCGCTCGAGGTCTGCCGGGTCGATTCGCGCTGCCGTGCCGCCGTGAACATCGACGGTGGGCTTTACGGCGCGGTCGTGACCGAACCTGCGGCACGTCCGTTGCTGCTGATCAGTTCTGCCGAAAGCAGCCAGTTCCCAGACACAGTCGCGGAATGGACGCGCATGGTTGCGCAGGCAAACGCCGCCGCATACTGGCTAGAACTCCCTGGTAGTACGCACGTTTCGTTCACCATCACCCAACTGCTCTCGCCGCTGCTCATTCCACAGGATTTCGACCCGCGTGCCGGGTTGCAGATCGTAGATACCTACCTGCGCACATTTTTCGACATGCATGTGCGCGGCGTGGAGACACGCGCCACGGAACCAGCATCGCGTGAAACGGCGGATGTGCGCTGGCTCACAAAAGATCGGCTGTACCCACCTCAGCCGTAGCGGCGCGCACGGACGCTGGCTGCCACAAGCGCTTTCACTCCTCAAGCGCCAGCGCCACTGCCTGCTCCAGCGACAGCGCTTGGCCATGCCGCCAGGCCGCATCGAAGATGGCGAATTCCAGCGCGGTGCGCACCCATTCCAGGTGCTGCTCGAACTCGGCGGTGTCATCGGGATCATGAGTGATCTGTGCGCTGTGGTTCAATGCGCTAGCGGCGCTCAACAGCACCGCAGCGCGCTCCACATGCTGCTCGGCCCAGGCGATTGCTGCGACGCAGAACAGGCCAAGCGTCACAGCCCCAACATTCTGAATCTCGGCTGATAGCGTCAGGCTCTGCCGGTAATGCTGCTTCGCCTCGCCATAGCGGTGCTGACTGCGCGCGACATCCCCCAAGCCGTTCAACGTTTGTCGCAGCCCCGGCTTGTTGCCAAGCTCCTGCGCGATCGCGTGGCTAGCCTCATACAGCTCCTGCGCTTGGCGATACTCGCCCTGCTGGAGCAAGATGGTCGCAATGTGGCCCATCACCGATGCGACCGCCGAAATATCGCCAACCTGGCGGTAAAGCACGAGACTTTGCTCGTAGTAGGCTTTGGCGGCAGCAACATCGCCCTGCGCACCAGTGGCGAGCGCCAGATTGTTCAAGCAAGCGGCCATCCCTGCGATATGATTGAGTTCGCGGCGCAAGGCCAGGCTTTCCCGGTAAAACCACTCGGCCTCCCGGTAGGCCCCCTGCTGGAGCGCGACATTGCCAAGATTGTTCAGCACCGCCGCAATGCTGTGTTGGTCTTCAAGCCGATGATACAGCCCAAGGCTTTCGCGCAGGTGATTGGCCGCCGGCTCGAGGTCGCCCAAAAACATTGCGAGCACGCCAGCGATCAGCAGGCCAGCCGCACGCTCCTCGATCGTTGGCGCTGGACTATTCGCCTTAGCAACGCGATCGAGTAGTGTTTCCAGCCAGTCACGCCCTTCACGCCGGTAGCCCCGAATGTTCCAGAAGCGCTGTAGATCGCTCGCTAGCCGTAACCCAGCACCAATCTCGTGCTCGCTGCACCAGCTGAGCGCGGCGCGCAAATTGTCTAGCTCCGCGTCAAGCCGCTGGAGCCAGGCGAGCTGCATGGGGCCGTTCATTTCCGGCGCGGCCTGCGCAACCAACCCGACAATGTAGCGCGCGTGCAGCGCCTGCGCATGCTGCCACTCGCCGTGCGCCACAAGCTGCGCCTGCGCATATTCGCGGATGGTCTCCAGCATCGTACAGCGCGGTTCGCCGCTGCCGTTCGTCAGCTCGGTGATCAGGCTCGCATCCAGCAGCTCCACCAGGCCGTCGAGCACGCTGGTCGCTTCCGGCATCGCGTCCAGTAGATCGGCGCAGACTGCCTCGGCGGCAGCAACTGTCCATCCCCCGGCAAACACCGCGAGCCGGCGAAAGAGCGCCTGCTGGCCCGTATCGAGCAGTTGGTAGCTCCAATCGATTGTCGTATACAGGGCCTGGTGCCGTTCGGGCATGTCGCGCGGGCCGCCGTTGAGCAACGGCAGGCGCTGCTCCAGCCGTGCCAGCAGCTCGCGCGGGTTGAGCAGCCGGGCGCGCGTGGCG
>JACMIM010000137.1 GCA_014381165.1 Roseiflexaceae bacterium | reverse complement strand
GCGCCGGGGGCGGCAGCCTGGGGCACGGCAACACTGGCATGGCGATAGATAGATCGATGGGTGATGCTTCACGCCCTGGAGCCAGCGGCAGATGCTCCCCTAGCTTTGCAACACCAAAAAAATGTGCCATACTATCTCCTGAGAGACTGATAGAGAATCAAGGAGATACAGCACATGAACGACCGCACCACGCGGCGCAGCCTTGCTATGCCTTGCAAGCCTCAGCTACAAGCGCTGCTTGCCCTCGCGCTGCTGCCCGCCCTGCTGGGCTTGGCACCTGCGCCCGCGCTGCGCCAGACACCTGGCCCCGTTGCGTCCGCGCCTGCCCAAACCGCCGATGGCTGGGACGACCGTTTCAGCTCGCCGGGCGTCACCTGCTGCGCTGGCACCGATAAGGTGTTCGATGTCGAGGTTGTCGGCAGCGATGTGTATGTGGCCGGCGAGTTTACCAGCGTCGGCAGCCAGGACGGCACACACGGTATTGCCCGCTGGGACGGGCGGCGCTGGCATTCGCTCGGCGGCGGCACGACCCGCGCTGGCAGCAGCGGTGGCTCAGTTACCGCCGATGTCTACGACATCACGGTGAGCGGCGACAACCTGTATGCTGTTGGCAACTTTGACAAGGCCGGCAGCGTGAATGCCCTCGGCATCGCCCGCTGGAACATCCCCAGCCAAACCTGGAGCGCAATCAGCAGCGGCGAAGGCCCACAGGACGATCTTGATTACAGCGAGACGATCACGGCAGTGGCAGTCACCGGCAACGAGGTCTATATCGGCGGCAGCTTCGACAAAATCGACGGCGTGGCCGCCCGCCGCGTGGCAGTTTGGAATGGCAGCGCCTGGGCACCGCTGGCCTTCGGCCTGACCGACGAAATAGCCCCCGACCGTGAGGGCGTTAGCACGATGCTGGTTGTTGGCGATCTGGTGTATGTCGGCGGCGATTTCGACACCGCCATCAACCCGGACGGCGTTGCGGATATTGCGGCCAACAATATCGCGGCCTGGAATCGCACCACCAAGCGCTGGAGCGGGCTTGCTGGCGGTGTGACGCAGGACAGTAACGTGTTCGCGCTGGCCCACGATGGCACGAATCTGTTCGTCGGCGGCAGCTTCACCCAAGCTGGCGGCAAAACCGTCGGCGGCATCGCGCGCTGGGCGGGCGGCCAGTGGTCGGCGCTTGGCAGCGGCACCAATGGCGAAGTCTATAGCTTACGCTTGGCGAACAATGCCTTGTACGCGGCTGGCGGCTTCGGCCAGGCTGGCGGCGTGGCTAACACCCTCAGGCTGGCGCGCTGGGATGGCACAGCCTGGTCGAGCCTGCGCACCGACCTGCTGTTCAGCGATCCGCCTGAAGATTTTATCAACGCGGTCGGCGTGCTGCCTGATGGCCGCGTCTTTATCGGGGGCGATTTCAACGATGGCGGCGAGCCGCTGCTGTCGAATATCGGCATCTGGGATGGCACACGCTGGCGGGGCACTGGTCTGGGCCTGGAGGACGGCCCCGGCTTTCTTGGTGCCGACAGTTACGCCGTGGCAGTCAATGCGCAGGGCCAAGTCTTTGTCGGCGGCGAGTTTGAAACGCTCGGTGGGCTGCCCTTTCGCCACATTGCCATGTGGGATGGCAACGACTGGCAGGATATTGGCGGCACCGACGGCGATGTCTCGGCGCTGCTGATTCGTGGCGACGAGCTGTATGTGGCCGGCGGCTTTACGCGCGTCGGCAACAACCTGCCAGCTTCGAAGATCGCCCGCTACAACATGACCACGAAAACCTGGAGCGCCCTGGGCACGGGCCTGCCGGGCGGCTACGTGAATACGATCGCATTTGTTGGCGAAATGCTGTACGCTGGCGGCACCGAGTTCCCATCCGATGTCGACTGCTGCCTTTGGAAATACGACGGCGCGACCTGGGCACCCTTCAGTCAGCGTTACCGCACACAGCCCTTTTTCGATGTTGGCACGCGTACCAACGTGCTGGCCTTGGCCTCCGACGGCCAGCGCCTGATCGTCGGTGGGCGCTTTCTCGATCTCGACGAGCGCGCCACTGGTGCGCAGGTCGGCGGCCAGGACGGCATCAATGAAATCTTTGTGTACAACCCCGCCGATGATTCGGTTGCCTTGTTTGGCACCGGGGCTGACAATAACCAGTATCCAGCCTCGGTTCGCACGATCGCAATCGCCAGCGATGGCATTTACATCGGCGGCCAGTTCAAAAGCATCAATGGCGTGGCAGCAATAAATATTGCCCGGGTCGACGCCAACGGTTGGGCGGCACTTGGCACTGGCGCATTCAGCGCCCCGGACGACGATCTCGACGATGGTGTGAGCACGATTGTCGAGTACGGCGGCGACCTGTATGTCGGTGGCCACTTCGAAACGGCGGGGGTAGAGGCCTTCAACATCGCGCGCTGGAACAAACAGGCCCAGCAGTGGTCGGCATTGGGCTGCGGCATTGCGCGGAATGGCGAGACGCTCAGCGTCGAGCAGGTGAGCGAGATCGCCATTCAGCCAGCGGGCCTGCCAAACGCTGGCCTCTACGCGGCGGGCGGCATCGCCGAGGCTGGCTGCGCGCCCTCGATGGGCTTTGCGATCTGGAATGGCATCGGTGGGCCTCTGCCCGCACCTGGCGCAAACCGCGTGTTCGTGCCGTTCACGCAGCGGTAGCTGCGCCCCACGGCCACCGAATGAATTCGGTGTCTGATACGTCGAAACGCTCTGCAGCGCGTTGATGTCGATCAACGCGCTGCAGCCTGCTGCTGAAAAGGTACGCCTGCTCGTGCCTCGGTTCTTTGTTCTTTGTTCTCTGTATCTTTATGTTTCAACCTTCTGCTGAAAGGTACGCTCGATTTTGCTACCTGCCCGCCCTGCGCTTGCGGCCTTCCGTGCCGCCGCCGCCGATCTGCGGCGCGTGCGCCTGCGCGATCTACCGACCCACGCCTTTGAACCTGTTTCGGCCAGTGTGCTGTTTCAGGTCGCATTTCTGATCTCGGCAGTGCTTGGCATTGGGCGACAGATGCTGTTCAATGCGCAATTCGGCACCGGCGTGGAGGCCAGCGCGTATGTGGCGGCCTTCCGACTGCCCGAAACGTTGCTGAATCTGCTTGGCGGCGGCACGCTGGCTGCTGCGATGATTCCCGTGTTGCTGCGCACGCGCCACGAAGACGGCGACGAGGTCGAGCGCCAGCTTGTCGCACTCACGCTGGCCGTGACCTGCGCGGTCATGTTGGCCGCGTCGGTGCTCGGCATAGCACTGGCTGGCCCGTTTGTCCGCACTGTTCTGGCCCCCGGCTTCGATGCCGAAACCACTGCGCTGACCATTACACTCACTCGGCTCATGTTGCTAGAGCCGCCCTTGCTGTTGCTCTCGACCGTGGCGATGGCGGTGGTCAGCAGTCGCAATCAGTTCTTTTTGGTCGCGCTTTCGATAGCTGTACATAATGTTGTGCTGATCGGCGGCCTGCTGGTGGCACGCTTGTTCCCAGCAGTAGGTATCTACGGCCCCGCCACCGGTGTCGTTCTCGACGGCGTGCTCCAGGCTTCCATCCTGCTGCCCGGCCTGCGCGCCAACGGCTTCCACGTAAACATGGTACCCACGAAGGTACGAAGGCTCAAAGGTTTTCTAGATCCTTCGCGTCTTCGCGACTTCGTGGCCAATAGTTCGGCCTTTGGGCGGCTGCGCGAGCTGGTGAGGCTGGTCATTCCAGGCGGGCTGTCGGCGATTGTGAACTACGGCGGCACGATCGTCGACACTGCCGCCGCCTCGTTTGCCCGCGAGGCCGGGGCGCTGCCCGCCATTCACAATGCCTTTCTGCTGATCGGCCTGCCCATTCGGCTGCTCGGCCAGGCAGTGGCGCAGGCTGTCTACCCACACATAGCCGCGCACGCTGCGGCACGCGAGTGGGCGGCTATGCGCCGGTTGTTGCTACGAGCGCTGGCGATCACGGTCGGGCTGGCGCTGCCGGCCATGGCTGCGCTGATCGGTCTGGGGCGCTGGATTATCTGGCTGCTGTTCGAGCGCGGCGCGTTCAGCGCGGCGGCGGGCGATCTCACCTACACGGCGCTGGCGGCCTATGCACTTGGCCTGCCATTTTACATCGCCACCGAGTTGCTGGCCCGTGGTCACGCCGCTCTGTACGATACCACCACGCCGCTGTTGACCAACCTACTTCAGCTCGCCTGTCGGGTCGCGTTGATCTGGCTGCTGCTGCCCGCACTGGGCGCGGTGGCCATCCCGCTGGCCTTCGCGGCAAGCTCGGCGCTGGAAGCAGGTGTGCTCGCGCTGATCCTATGGCGGCGGCTGTCCCTTCGCTACAAGCCATCGCTACTCGTTCCCTAGGATGAAATCGAGGCGTATTCGTACCTGGGGTAGTGTCACACAGTCGAGCGTGTCACCGCTTTTCAGAAGATGAATTGTGCGATAGATTCCAGTGCGTGGGTTGGTATACTGCTCAACGGTTTCGCCATGAACATCGACAATCCAGACCTCAGGAACCATGGCGCGGGCATAGCGGGGCACTTTCTCATCTCGATCATAATCGAGCGATGTATCAGCTACTTCGATCAGCAGCAGAACGTCCTCGGCCTGCGGATGGCCAGTCGCATAGAAATCGGCGCGCGCACGAACTACGGCCAAGTCAGGCTCTGGCTCGGTGTAATCAGAAAGCCGAATCGGATCCTGGACACTAACAAGCGCACTACCGCCCAATGCGGCGTTCAAGAAGGTATTTAGTCGCTTGACGATGGCGGCGTGAAGCGGGCCGATTGGACTCATTGGACGCACATCGCCCTCAATAAGTTCGACCTGGTCGTCTTCGGAAAGAATGCCGGTTTCAAGCATCCGCGCATAGTCAGCAACACTAAATTGCCAGCGCGCAATCTCGATGGTCATACTCGTTCTCCCGCACAACTTCTCAGTATTGTTCAAACGGTGCAGGTATGATAGCACGAAGGCACAAAGCTTATAGGACTTACGCAGTTAGCGACTTCAGCCTGCGGCAGCATGGAAAAGCTATCTTTCTTATTTCGTTTTTTGGTGCAAAGCATCAAAAAAACGAAATAATTATTCGATATTTCCTTGCCCGCCGCAGGCGGAATGAAACCTGTTGGGCAGCTGCGTAACTCCTAGCTTATTGAGCCTTTGTGCCTTCGTGTCTTTGTGGTGTTGTGGCGGCTACTGCTTGAGCGCCGCTTCGGCGATCTCGACTGTCACCTCGGCGATACCCTGGGTGCGCGCCAGGTTCTCGGCCTTCATCTGGAACTCGCGGCTGGCCGAGATGCGCGGAATGTAGGGCAGCTTTTCCAGCGCCGCGTCGAGCAGCGCCTGGGCCGCCGGCTGCCAGGGTAAGTTGCCGGGCGCATTGGGCTGCGGCGGGCCAGCCGGCGGGCCGCCTGCGCCATTCTTGGCATACGCGCCGTCAACTGGCAGAAAGTTGAACAGCGTTTCGTACAGCCGGTTGACGATCTCCTGCACCAGATGCACCGCGCCACGATAGCCCACGAACGGCGTACCGACCGAGCGGCGCACCACTGGGCCAGGAAAGGCCGCCGGGATGAAATTGGTGAAGCGCGCGCCGGCCTCGCTCAGGTAGATTTTTTCATTGATCGAGCCAAACACGAACGCTGGCGCACGCTTGTGCAGCATTTGGCGCACCGTCTCGTTGTCGGGATCGCCCGGGCGCAATGGCCGCGCGCCGACAAACGCGATCGGCATGCCCAATTCCTCGCCCAAGTAGCGCGCCAGCCCCTCGGCATACGATTGCCCCGCCACAATTCCCACCGACGAAGTCGGAAACCAGTCGCTCTGCGGCCCCTTCCAAAGGTCCCAGACCGCCCGCAGCGTGGTCTTCTTTTCGTGGGCGATAAAGGCCTCGGCCTGCTCCTGTGTGCCGAACAGCTCGCCCAGCCGCCGTATAAACGCGGTGGTTTCGTGCATGCCGAATGGCGCAGCCAGCGTCTCCTGGCCGAGCGCCGTGGCTAATCCCTGGCCGAATTCCTTCGACAACAGCACATTGACCTGCGCACCGGCTAGGCGTGGCGTGTCGGCTAGCTTGGCTTCGTAGGGATAAACCAGGTTGATCGTGCCGCCTGCGCCCTGAATCAGCCGCTTCAGCTCCTCCAGGTCGGATGGCGCGTTAAAGCAGCCGTAGGTTGGGCCAATGATATTGACGGTGCGAGCCTGCGGGTCAGAAACTGAGGGCTGTAGCACGTCGCTAGCCCCTAGCTCCCCACCCCTAGCCCCATAGTTCTCCCACAGCCAGCGCAGCACCCGATCGCGCCCCGTCCACTCGTCCTCGGATAAAGAGTTGGAGTAGTAGAAGGTCGTGCCGGGCTGAAATGTTTCGACCAACTTGGTGTGGTCGGCACCGATCATCTCGCTCTCGGCGGTCGAAACGACAATCAGCCGCTTGCCCTCCAGCGCACCGGAATCACGCAGGTTCTCGTAGGTCCAGCGCACCTTTTCGCTGGTACCCTTGCCGCCAACCTCCTGCTCAGTCATGGTAGCCGGGGTCAAGTTTTCGATATGCGGAATCGCGTCGGTGTAATCCGGCACGGCCGTGCCGACCAAGTTGAAGCAGCCCACCGGCGCGTCGCAGATCACATGGACATCCGGCATCGGGCAGATCGTCCAGATCGCCGCCCAGTAACCGGAGGAATCGGAAAGGTCGCGAATGATTTTGGGAGCCATAATAACCTCAAAGGCTAAGGGCTGAGGGCTAAGGGCGAAAGGCTGAGGGCTGAAGTTCAGAAATCCTCAGCCCTCAGCCCTCAGCCCTCAGCCCTTGCGCTCAGTCTTACTGAAAGAATTTTTGCATGGTCTGGTAACGTTCGCCCATGCCCAGGGCCTGCTGCATGAAGCCGACTGTGGCGGCCATGCCGCCCGACAGAAAGAATGGCCGTGAGGCAAGCTGATTGGTGAAGTACATCGCTGGGATGCCGCGCTTCTTGGCCTCGGCAGCAAATGGCGTAGTGCCAAGCACGAAGTCGGGCGCGTAGCGATCCAGCGCGTCCATGTCTTCTTCCAGCGCCTTGCGGTAGACCACCTCGCGGGTGCCGCGCGCCTTCAGCCACATCTCGTCGGGAAACACCAGCGGATCCTGGCCGATCGAGCTTGAGACATACGGCACATTTGCGCCAGCCTCGACGAGCAGGCGGGCGTAGGCCAACTCCGTCCCTTCATAGCCAGTAACCAGTATGGTGCTGCCGGCCAACGGCTTGGTTTCCAACAGGCTTTGCGCGCGCGCCCGCTCCTCGCTAGCCACCTGCTCGACCAGATTCGGGTCGAGATTCAGCGCCGCGCCAAGCGCCTTGAGCCAGGCGTAGGTGCCCGTCTGACCGACTGGCGCGCCGCCGACCACCGGAATTCCCCACTCGCGGTACAAATTAATTGTTTGTTTGTAGAACGGGTGCAGCGGCGCCAGCGCTCCTGCGCGGCCCGCCCGCACCAGATCGTCGAGCGAGCGCCCCGGCAATGTGACCGTCGCCTCGACGCCCATGCGCCGCAGTGCGCCGTCGATCGCCAGCGGGTCGGCAGGGAACACCTCGCCGACCAGCACCACCGTCTTTGGCTCCTGCGGGCTGGAGCGATCGCCCAGGCGGCGCAGCAACGCGGCCAGCGCCACGTCTTTGGCCTCCGGGTGCGAGTGGATGGCATAGGCTGGCACGCGCACCAGCACCACCTCGGCATTGCCGACGCGCCTGGGCAGCAACTCCTCCGGCATGCCGGCTGTTTCGGCCACACACAGCGAAATCACTGGGATCAGCCGCACGCCCGGCTCGCGGGCCGCTACCTCGATCGCCGCGCGGGTGCCCTCGACCATCTGGCCGCTCATTAGCTCGGCACTGCCAAGCTGCGGGGCCAGAATCGACTTACGCGCGCCATAGAAATGGGTTACAAATGTCAGGCCATATAAGCAGCCGGTGTCAGTCGCCATCACCGGGTGCGAACCCTCGATCCGCGTCAGAATGCGCAACGATCCGAAGGCCGGACACATCGATTGTGGATGGAGTTTGCAGGTATGGCCCTTCTCGGTCTCAAGTGGGATGGTTGTTGTCATGCTTTTCCCGTATGTGGCAAGATGGCAAGATAACAAGATGACGAGCATACATCCCGTCGTCTTGTCACCTTGTCACCTTGTCGCTTTGTCAATTCAACTGCTCGCGTTCGGCACCAAAGCGGCCAAGCCGCGCCCGCAGTGTGCCAACGATTGTGCCAATGCTGACTGTGCCAAGTAGCAGCGCAAAGCCAAAGCCCTGGGCTGCCAGCCACGCCAGCGCGCCGCCAATGCCAAGCAGTAGCCAGAACACCATGAGTGTTCCGCCAATGCTGAGTAGAATCGATGAGCCGAAGGT
The DNA here is from genome assembly GCA_014381165.1 of Roseiflexaceae bacterium. Classification (GTDB taxonomy): domain Bacteria; phylum Chloroflexota; class Chloroflexia; order Chloroflexales; family Roseiflexaceae; genus JACMIM01. The sequence goes on along the minus strand of JACMIM010000137.1, from coordinate 18,111 downwards.
CAACAAGTGGCGTTCCCAACCTGCCTTTGGTAGCTGTGCGCCGGGAACCATCCCGCGAAAGTGTGCGACCGCATGCAGCCACGCGCGCACCGTGGCTGGATCGGTGCAGCGCTGCGCCACGCTGGTGCAGAACGTGCCGATCCCGCTGAATAACGCCCCCAGCGCCAGCATCAGCGCCGCCGCCGCCGTCGCAAGCGGGCCATATTTGGGAAGCGGCGTGCGCTGCCGTGACGCAATCGGCGTGTACTCATTCAGCTCGAAATCCAACATCGGACAAGCCTTTCTAGAAGGGGAAAACGCTAACACGGCGGGGCGAGTGCGCAGCTTGCGCCTTCGTCCCGCCATTCTTCCTAACCGATTCTTCCCGGCGCTGAAGCGGCGGGCTATTGGGCGTTCTACTGTTCCCGGCGCTGAAGCGGCGGGCTATTGGGCGTTCTGCTTTTGCGTGCTACTCGCCTTGGTAGGTCAATCGCCCAACCACAGTGCCGGTCAAGTCTTCGAGCACAACCGTGTCGCTGGTGTTGTTCCAAATCGCGCTCGCGTTGTTCCAGAATAGATTGCGCGGGTCGTCGCTGCCTGTGCGCGACCAAATCTTGATCTCGGCACCCGCTGGCAGCACAAAGGCCGGGAACATGTACAGGTGCTTGCGGCCCTCGTCGCGCAGTGTCCAGCCGGTCAGGTCGATCTCCTGACCACTCTGGTTGACGATCCGCACGAATTCGCCTGCCACATCGCTGCCTTCTGGATTGTGCATCACCTCTGCAATCCGTAGGCCGCTCGCATCAGCGGAACCCGCCGACGCAATCCCCTGATGCCCGCCCGCAGCCGCGCCAACGATCTCATCTACCATCGGGCGTGCCGCAGCATCCGCCGCTGCTGGGTGCAAGCTAGCCTCCTGATTGGCTTGCTGGCGGGTAGCAATGCCTTCACCAGTCGCTACGACTGTGGCCTGCTCTTGCTGCGCCACCGCCGCGACCGTCGCCTTTTTCACCGCCGGACTGCCGGTGTTGGCCACCTCGGCTACCGCACCAATTTCGCCCCCGCCACCGTACACTGTGGTCGTCCCTCCCTCGGCACCGCCGAGCGAGCCAGCGGGCGTCTCGCCGGCAGCAGGACTGGGCGCGGCCTGGGCTGCTGCCGGGGTTGCGACTGCGCGAAAGGCATTGTAGCGCAGGTACGGGCGATTTGAATGGCGATCTGTCAGGACGAAAAAGGCCAACAGGCCGACGATGACCGTTGCGAGTGGGATAAAGCACAGCGCATAGGCCGAGAACGGCACGGGTATCGACTGAAGCAGCAGTGGTTCCATCGCGTTCCTCCTGAACAAGGTGACAAGGTGACAAGGTGACAAGATGACAAGATGACAAGATGACAAGGTGACAAGGTGACAAGGTGACAAGGCGGCCGAACGGATCCTTAGCCCTTAGCCCTCAGCCCTTAGCCCTCAGCCCTTAGCCCTTAGCCCTTAGCCCCTCGTCTTCCACCGGCGCGTGGCTTGGCATAATCAGCTCACGCATTCGGTGTGGGTCGATTCGGAAATTTTCGATCAACTCGACCACATAGCGGAAATGTTCGCGCGGGATGGCAATGAACATCTCGCCTGGCGCGACCTTGTTGTGCATGCGGCCGCCGCCATCGCCGATCGCAAACACGCTGTTGCGGGTGCGCCAGGGTGTCGCAAAAATCGACGCGCAGGCCGAGGGGCCAAGCTCGCCGATCGGAAAGCTGCCCTCGCGTACCGAAGCCGCCCCGGCAATCTGCATGGCGCGTTGCGCATCGCAGATGCACACCATCAGGTCGACCTGCACACCATCTGGCACATCGTCGAGCGGGGCGGCGGCCAAGGCCTTGATCGCACCGGCGGGGATCGTGCTCGACTGCTGCTTGTTGCGCCGTGCGGCCTCCTCGGTGAAGAAGCCCTGCGCCATTGTCAGGTACTCGCCTTGGGTGATCAGCGGGGCTGGCTTGGCCAAAAAGCCCAGGTGATACTGGCCGACCCAGCAATCGTGGTGTTGTGCGTCGACATACACGCGCCGCCCACTCTCAGCCTCGCGCACAAGTGCGCAGGCGACCACGTTCGCCGATTCATACCCCGGTGGCGGCCCCTCGGCGCAGTAGCTGATCGCCACCGGGCGGCGCTTGACCTTGAGCCGCTCGACGAGCAGCGTATTCAGTTCGCGCAGATCGATATCACGTTCGATAATCATCGCTAACTCCGTATGCCTGCGGCAACACAGAACTTTCTGAAATATCTGTAATTACTTAGGGGTGGCTTGGCGGGGCTTTGCCCCGCCAAAAACACTTCTTTTTTGCTTCGCATTTTGGCGCATTGCGTCAAAATGCGAAACAATATTAGGTAATTTCCTTTATTAGCTATACGAAGGCGCATCGGCAAAGCGCAGATCGACAAAGCTGTAGGGCTGGCCCGAGCGCCGCAGCGCCGAAAGAAATGCGAACTTGTTGTCCATATCCTCGTCGGCACCAAGCCGCATCTCGATCGCGCCAGATGTCACGGTGATGCCCTCTTTGTCGGTGCGGCTCATTTCGGTGATATGAATGCCAATCGCGTCCATCAGCTGTTGAACCTTGTGCAGCACCGGGTCGCTCGTGCGTACCTGGTGTGTTGGTGTCAAGCTCATCAGCGGAATCGGCGCGGCAACCCGCTTTGTGCCAAACAAATCCTGTTCGCTGGCCGAGTTGGGCGCACCCTCAGGCTCCTCCGCGCCGAATACGCGCAGGAAATCGCGATATTCAAGTGGCGTGTAGTCGTCGCAGGCGGCGATCTCGCGTCGGGCGATCTTGCCGGCTAGGTCGCCAAATACCGCATCGAATTGCTCGACCTCCAGTGCCAGTCGGCAGGCGTCGGCTAGTTCGCGCACGCGCCGGTCGAGCGGCAGCCGCGCCAGAATCGGCAGGCCGACGGCGGCGGCATATTGGTCGGCGGTATCGCTGCCGTCGTCGCGATTGACGATCAGGCCGAGCACGCTGGTGGTGCCGCCCATCGAGCGGAAGTAGTGCGCGGCTTTCGCGATATTGTTGGCGGCATACAGGCTCTGGCGGTCGTGGCCGACCACGATAATCACCTGCTCGGCCAGCGAACGCGCCAGCGGTGTGGCAAATCCACCGCAAACGACATCGCCCAAAAAGTCCATGACCACAAAATCAATATCCCACTTACTCAGGCCCAGCCCTTCCAGCGTTTTGAAGCCCGATGAAATGCCCTGGCCGCCGCAGCCGCGCCCCACATCCGGCCCGCCGAGTTCGCAGCCATACAACACGCTGTCGGGGCCGATCTGGCTGCGGAAGATCACATCGGGAATGCGCAGTTGGTCTTCCTTGCCCTCGTCCTTGAAGCGCCGCCACACATCGCCGAGTGTCGGCAGCGAGTGGCCGCCGAAAACAGTGTTGCAGGAATCGTGCTTGGGGTCGCAGCCGAGTTGGAGCACCCGAAAGCCGTCAAAGGTCAGGCGCGCGGTCAGGTTCGAGGTGAAAAAGCTCTTGCCCATCCCACCTTTGCCATAGATTGCGATCATACGTGGGGCCATGTCAACCTCCAGGATTCTGGATTCAGCATTCAGCATTTCGGCTACAGCAGCCACAATCAAAGTACCAAGCCTGCACCCTCACCCCAGCCCTCTCCCGGCGGGAGAGGGCTGGGGGTGAGGGCATCAGGGCCATTCAAGGAGCAGCTTCAAACATTCGGCATCTTCCAGGGCCACGCGGTAGGCCGCCGCAGGCTGGTCGGCCGGCATGCGGTGGGTGATCAAGCGCTCGATCTCGAGCGTGCCATCGGCAATCATATCGCGCACGCGCTGGAGATCGTTTGGCCCCCACTCTTTCGCCGTCAGCAGCCGCGCCTGCTTGAGAAACAGTGGCATGTAGGGCAGTTCGAGCTTTTCGTAATAGCCCAGCAGCAGCACGGTGCCATTGTTGCCAAGTGCCGGAATGGCCGAGGCCAGTGCCGCCATCGATCCAGTGGCCTCGACAATCGCATCGACCGGCCCGCCCAACGTGTCGGCCAGCGGCGCATCGCCGTCCAGCCGCACATCGGCCTGGCTGCGCGCCAGGCGGCTGGCCGATAGCTCCGACACCGCCACCCACGCACCCTGAGCCTGCGCGATCCGCGCCGCCAACTGCCCGACCGGCCCCTGCCCAAGCACCAGAACGCGCTTTCCTGCTAGGGAGTGCTTCACCGCAGGGGCCGCAGACGCCGCGTTTAGTGCCTGCTCCGCGCCCTCTGCGGTCAGGAGATCGACCCCGTGCAGTGCGGTCGCGCCAAGTGCCAGCAGCACGCCCTGCTCCGGTGGAACGTCGTTCAGCAGCACCACCCGCCGGTAGTCCACAATCAGGGTGGCCGACTGGCCGCCCCAGGCCGGGTTGACATCGGCGTAGCAGCGCGCTCCGCCGACATACACCCACTGGCCCTTCAGATCAAGCGGCGCGTTTGGCCCGACCTCGACCACTCGCCCGACAGTTTCATACCCCGGCACCACCGGCAGCTTGAGCATGGGGTGTGGCATGCGCCCGGCAAATAGCATGCGCTCGGTGCCTGCGCTGATCGACGTATAAGCCGTCTGGATGATGACATCTTCTGGGCCGGCTGCAGTTAGCGCCACCTCGCGCAACTCGACCTGCTCCGGCGCGGTAATAACAATCGCCTGTGTGTGCATACCTACTCTCGTGCAACGTGTCGCTGTTTATCCAACAATCTTCAGCGCCTGTTGCGCTGTGCCGTTTGCCTTGGCGGCCCGCCGCTGCTTTGCCGCCATGATTCCCCGCCGCACGAACTGGGCGCAGTTGATCAGGTAGGTACAATAGGCCGCCAGCATCAGCGCCATGGTCGCCTGGTGCGAGACACCCAGCCAGATCGCCAGAAAGTACAGGTTGTGCGTCAACAGCGCGACCGCGTTGCCCACATCTTCCCAAAAGAACTCTTTGGCCAGAAAGTAGTGGCCAAAAATCTCCTTTTCCCAAATCATACCGGTAATAGTGATAAGCCACAGCAGCGCGATTTTGATCAGGACGCTGATGTTTGCGGCATCGTAGCCCTCGCCGGTAGCCAGATAACGCGCCACAAGCGCAAAGCTGGCCAGAAATGCGAGGAATTGAACCGGCGCAAGCACAGCTTGAATAAGCGTCCACGGGCTGGTATTCCGTCTGATCAGCTGCTCGGGAGTGTACACCTAGATACTCTTTCTTGAATGTCAGGAATGTATAGATTATAATCCCTAAATTCCATGTGCAACAGTTTAATGTATGTGTGCAATCTGTGGACACTATCTTCGCATGTCATGAGGTGCTGTATGGCTATACTTCAAGGCCCGCTGGTGTATCTGACCGATGGCGCGCCCGATTCGCTCGCGCTGTTTCCTGAGGTCTCGGCCTTTGCCCAAGCGATCGGCAGCCCCACGCTCCTTGCCCGCGTTGAAAGCTCCGATTACACAGATGCTCGCCCTGATCCACGCTTCTCAGCTGCGCTCGCCAGCTTGGACAACCCGCCCGAGGTCGTTGTCGTCTCACAGCGTCGTCTAGGCGCTGGGCTGGCTGCGCTCAGTGAGCTGCGCGGTGCAACCCTCGCGCTGACGCCCCGCCGCTACGGCGGTCTATTGCGCCTGTTGCTTGGCACACAGCACGAGCGCCTGCTGCGTGAGACCGCGCTATCACTGCTGACCCTGCCCAACGATGGCACGATCGGCACGGTGCGCCGTGTGCTCTTCCCTGCTGATTTCGCGCCGCGCTCGCTGGCTGCCTTCGATCAAGCCGTCGCGCTCTGCCAGGCTCTTGCTGCCGAACTGGTCGTCCTGCATGTCTATGGCAACGACCGCCTGCCGACAGCGGCGGCCGACAAGGAGCGGCGAATGGCTGCGCAAAGTCCGCTGGAACTGTTCAACATCGATAAAGAGCAACTTGTCGCGCTGGTCGAGCGGGCCGGACAAGCTGGCGTGCGTGCCACATCAGCAATTGCTGATGGCCGTGCGCACGCCCAGATTCTCCGCCACATCTCCGCCAACCCAATCGATATGGTGGTCATGCCCAGCCACGGCCCGCGCACAGTCGAGGATATCTTGCAAGGCTCGACGACCATCCGTGTGGTCCAGCGCGCCCCGGTGCCAGTGCTCGTCATCCGCACCTGATGGCAACCACAAAGAACACCCCAAGCAAGCGCTCCTGCGTATCCGTACCAAACCCACTAGCCCGGCGCTTCAGCGCCGGGAGCGGTCAGAAATGCCTGGAGCAGCGCCGCATATGCCTCGGGTTGCTCGACCATCGGCAGGTGCCCACAACGCTCGATCTGGCGAGCTTGGCAGTTCGGGATGCTGCGCACGGTGCTGGCGATATTCTCCGCTGGCATGTAGCGATCATCGCTTCCCACGATCAAAAGTGTTGGAGCCTGGATGTGCGCGGCGGCCCGGCCTATCTCGGGGCTGGTGGCATTGCGGGCACTGGCAACTGCGCTGGCCCGATCCATGGTTAGGTAGTCGCGGAAGGCTGCCCGCAGCAGCTCCGGCTCATCCGGCACGCGGGTAAAGAACGTCCGCGCCGCCTGATTCGTCAGCCCCGGCAGATCGGCCATCCAGCTGCCGCGCAGGTGCATCATCAGGGCTGCGCTATCGACAACCCGTGAGAACAGTTGGCGCTGCGCGTCGCTTTCGAACAGTGCGATCGAGGTGAGCACCAGCCGCTCGATCAGGTCAGGTCGCCGCGCTGCCAGCATGATCGTGACGCCACCGCCCATCGAATGCCCGACCACATGCGCCTTGCGTATACCAAGTTCGTTGCATAGCGCTTCCAACGCCGCCACCTGCCCAAACATATCGTGGGCACGCCGCACCGGCATGGCCCTGCCGATGCCAGGCATATCCGGCACAATCAGCGGAAAGCGTTCCCGCAGCCGCTGCACCGTCTTGGCCCAGTAGCGCCCCGACCCGCCCCAGCCGTGGACGAGCAGCACCGGCAGTTCGCCAGTTGGCTGAGGCGGCTCATACAGATCGGCCACCAGCGGGTCGCCACCGATCGAAAGACGCAACGTGCGCGGGGCCGTGGTTGTAGCGTGGTCGATTGTCATCGTTTGGAATACATGCTGGTTCTACCCACCGTCGAATGAATGCCGCGCCCTGAACGCTTCATCGCTTCACTGCTCCAACGCTCAACCGTTTTGTTGGCCAGTAGTGCTTGGCTTGGGCCGCCACAATATCGCCAGTCATGCGCATTTGCGCCAGCCACGGCACCGGGGTCATGTTCTTGTACATGTACGATTCAAACGTCAGGCGCTGGACATCGGCGTTGCGACACATGTCGGTGAACACCTCCATCTGGCGCGGGTTGCCATAGCCCCAGCGCTGGAGCCAACGCAGAAAGACGTACATCGTTCGATACGATTTCCACCAGCGGCGCTGGTAGCGCATCAGCGCCGCCTGCGAGGGGTTGTGCAGGTTTTCGAGCAGCGTCTCGGCGGCCAGCTTGCCACTTTTCATGGCCCAGTAGATGCCTTCGCCCGATGTGCCAACCACTAGCCCGGCGGCGTCGCCCACCAGCATGGCCCGCTCGAAGGCGATCTGTGGGCGTGGGCGCATGGGTAGCGCGTGGGCCTCTTGCAGAAAGCTCTCGCCGCCGGCCAGTTCAGGTGCGATCCGCTGCTTCAGGTTGGCCAGCAGCTCCTTGACGTGTTTGGTGTGGCCAGGTCCTACGCCAATGCCCACCGCCACATGGTCTTTTTTGGGAAACGCCCATGCGTACAGATCGGGGCTGACGCTTGCGCCAAGGTACAGGTCGGCGGTTTCCTGCCAGCGCGCCATCTGCGCCTCCGGCAGCCGCATCCGCTCCTGGATGGCCACACAGCGCGGCAGGTTCGGCAGGCCCAACGCTTTGGCAGTGGGCGAATACGCGCCGTCCGCCCCGATCACGGCCGCTGTGCGCAATGTCTTGAGTGCGCCGCTGGCCCGATCACGGTATGTCGTTGTCACCCCCGCTGCGTCGATCTTCAGTTCGGTCATCTGGCCTTCGATCAGCGTCGCGCCGCGCTCGACCGCCCGATTACGCAAGTAGGGGTCGAGTTCCTCGCGGCAGACCATGGCGATGTAAGCATCGTCCTGGCCGTTCAAGCCGCGCACAGGAATGTCAACCGTGCGCTCGCTTGGCGAGTGGATCAGTGCGCGCCGCACCTTGCGCGAGATCAGCGTCTCGGGGATGTCGAATTCGCGGAAGGCCACTGGCGGCAGCGCCCCACCGCAGGGCTTGACATATTGAAGATTGCGCTCCAGCAGTATCACGGGCACGCCAGCCTTCGCGAGTGTCTCTGCCGCAGTTGCGCCGCCAACCGACGCACCAATTATAAGAACCTCGTCCATGCTATTCTCCAACCTTCTAGTTTATCGTGCTGCCACCGCCGATATGATCATTCCCAGTACAAACAGGCCAGACGCTCCAGCGCTGAACTTAATCGCGTTAGCGATTGGATCCTGCAAAAAGGTGCGTTGCAGTGGCACAGCCGCCGCAACTAGCAGCGCGATCAGTGCGGCCGCAATGTAATTGCCCCAAACCGCATTCAGCATCACCACATAGCTCTGGGCCGTGGTCATGATCAGCACGACCAGCCAGGCTGCACCTTGCGGGCCGTACATCACCGGCAACGTGCTAATGCCGGTGGCGCGGTCGCCTTCGATGCTTTTGAAATCGTTGATTGCCATAATGCCAAGCGTGCCAAACGAAAACATGGCTGCCAATGCCGCACTGGGCCAGGAAAGCGCGCCAAAGGCCAAGCTGCCGGCGACCCAAGGCAGCCCCTCATACGAGATGCCGACCATAGTGCTGCCGATCCAACTATTGCGCTTGGCGCGCACGGGCGGGGCACTGTACAGCACGGCGAAAATCATCCCGAAGCCAGTCAGCAGCGCGACACGCGCACCCAGATATAATGCGATACTCATTGCGGCCATGGCCAGCACGGCAATCGTCACGAACACCTGGCGAGTCGATACCTGGCCGGAGGGGATCAGCCGTTGTGGCTCGTTGATTGCGTCGACATTGCGGTCGCACCAATCGTTGATGACCTGGGAAAGCCCGCATAGGACTGGCCCGGCCAGCAGCGTGCCAAGCATGACCCGCCCCACATGGCCGATCGACCACGCGCTCCCGCTGCTAGCGACACTGCCGCATACGAATGCCCACGCTGGCGCAAACCATGTCACCGGCTTCATCAGCGCGACGGAGCGGCGCAAGACTGATGGGCGTGTGCTGGCAACTCGCGTGGAGAGGGTTTCGGACATGAATATTCCTTTGGGGGCTAGAGGCTAGCGGCTAGCGGGTTCAGCGCAATGACCGCTAGCCCCTAACTCCCAGCTCCCAGCCCCTAATTTCAAATTCCTACTACTGCTGCGAGGAAATTTGTGGTGGCAGTGCGCCGTCCAGCATCGCGCCGGGCGGAATCTGGGCCTCGCGGTGGCACATCCAGCACGAAGGCACTTTGTTGTTCATCGCTGCGAGGTAGCCGGGGCCGCGGGTGTAGTTTGGATCGCTGTACTGGAACTGCGGGTCGACTTGGCCGTTATACAGGTGCTGAATCATCTTCAGCATGATCAGCGCATGGCCCTTCTGCGGGACTTCGTTGCTGGGGAAGTAGGCCGCGTTGTGGCAGAACGCGCAGCCGACGCCAAGGCTGTAGTTCATGTGCGTCATCACATACTGGTTGTACTGCACATCAAACAGATCGGCATCGAGGTTGCCAGTCACCTGAAGCATCTCGATATCCGCAGCGCTGTCGAGCTTGATTTGGAATTTATCGGGGACAGGGGCCTGGTCGGCAGGGTAGTTGCTGAGCTCACCCGAGTTGCCGCCATTGAGGTTGACTGGCAGACCATTGTGACAGGTCGCGCAGCCGGCCTGATAGCCACCAACTGAAGCGGGCAGCTGGTTGATCCAGTTCTTGTTCAAGTCGGAAGTCATCAGCAGCATCTGGCGGGCCACATGTTTGTTGGGGTTCGATTCGTCGGCGAAGTTGCCTTGCGCCAGATTGTGGCAATGTTGGCAGGAAACCCCCAGGGCGCCAGAGAACTGGTTGACCATGTAGCCGTAGATTTGCGCCGTGCTCATGCCGGTAAGAATCTGCACGTTCTGCGGCTCGGGATATTGCTTCACATACTCGGCGTAGGCCGCGTTGGCCTGCGCAAAGGAATCGCTCGACTGCCATTCGCCGGCGATGTTGTAGTTCACGTAGCCGGTGGTAATCTGTGGTGGCTCCTGCTGGCCGAGCAGCTGCCACACGATCCAGGCGATCAATAGAAAACTGCCGCCGGCAAGAACCAGCGACACAAGGACAAAGGCGAGCCGACCGGCGGCTACTTTGTTCGTCCTCGGATCGAAACTTCTCTGACGTGATGTCATACCGCTGTTCCTCTAAGTCTAGATCGCTTCAGTGCGTGCCAACAAACAGCGTACGCCATTGTTCGGCCTAACAAACCAAGTCTATATAAGACACACATTCTTTTCTTGAGAAACTAGGCAACCGGATCGAACAGGGGCTGAACCGTTTATTCAGCCCGCTGCTCTACCGGAAACGACACGGCGAATGGCTTAGTTGCTGCCGAGCAGACTCAGCCAATTGTACTCCGGCGAACTTAGTACGACGAAGTGAATGATCAGCGCAACCACGAGACCCAGAAGGGTATACAGGATCGCAATGGTGCGGAAATCGAATGGTCGATCAGGTCGCATTGTGATACTCCTCGGACGGGAGGACTACGGAAGCCAAGGGTTCCAGGCGTAGACCAAAATATGGGCTACGATCGCAATCGCTAGACCGCCGTAGCTGGTCAGAACGATAATCCGATGGGTCAGCCACTCCTCGTTTGTGAAAAGTGTCTTCCAGGGTGCGGGCACCAGATCGTTGTCGACACTGGCGACCTCGCGGACTGTTGTTGTGCGCTCGGACATGGGCACTCACCTCCTTCCTGTAGAGAGATCGGGAGAACGGTGCAGAGCACCCGTTTTGTGCGGAGGAACATTACGCCACGCGAACGTGTTCGAAGAGAGAAGTAGTGAATTGTGCGCTTGTGTATTGATTATATGCCCAACTATAACAAGTGTCAATTCGATCTTTTCGCCACAAAATACCCGCGCACAGCATTACAACATAGGCAAACCTGGAGCCAACAAGAGAACAAACATGGTGCAAAACCTTAATGATGTTTATTGAACACGATATGCACACTATATGCAAAACTTATGCAAAGGATATGCACAGAAGATAACCTCTATGCAATCTCAGAACTTTCGCTTGCTACCAAAATGTACTCTTTCTTAGCTGTTTTTTGCGCTGCGGCGCAAGAAACAGCTAAGAAAAAACAATTCCTTGCCCGCCGCAGGCGAAAAAGACGCTTTAGGTGAAAGTCCTGAATGTACATAGGTGTGGTGTGTTGTTTTGCGCGTGGCGGGTGCAGGCGGGTTTCATCGGGCGGCCGTGGTAGCGGCGCACTCGCTTGAACACCCCCGCATGTGCATTCAGAAAGCAAACCGTGCTATACTACTAATGCCTCTAATGCCTCAGCGTGCGGTGCCGGTGTCGCCATCGCAGACATGCGGTGGTATTCCCAAGGAATGTCATCCACGAACGATGGGCCTCTACGGGAGCACATGTGTATGCCAGCACCAACGCTTTCCATGATCGAGAAGGATGTTCGCGCCAGCGGATATCAGCTGCTTTCCTCGGAACAGTTACGCACGAATCGCTGGTTGTTGGTGGCCCGCGACACCGCCGGCCAACGCATTGCGATTCTTGTGCAATTACGCGCCCTGATCGGCGAATCTGATGTGCGGGATCTGGCCGAGCTTGTCCAGATTCGCCAATTCGACGCGGGAATTCTCCTGATCTATGGTGCCTCCCTCAGCGCCTACGCCCAACGTGCCCTTGTCGAAGTAGGGTTTGGGCGTCTGCGCGCCTGTGCGAGCCTACCACCTGCTCACAGCGTCGATCCTTCTGGCGTAGCCCGCTTTGTGTCGCAAGCTTCGTAATGCTGTCCGCAGCAGGTGCGATCGTTGCGGTATGCTACAATAATGCTGTATGAGCAACGCCTTCAGGCAACATCCGGTTGTGCTTGACATCATGTCGTACAGCCCCGCCGAGACAATTCGCATCGGTCTGCGGCTTGGCGAACTGCTGGTGCCCGGCGATGTCGTGCTGCTGTATGGTGATTTTGGTGCAGGCAAAACCCATTTTACCAAGGGCATCGCCCAAGGCTTAGGTTCTGCCGATCTCGTCAATAGTCCCAGCTTCGTTCTGATCAATCAGTACCACGCCGGTGAGGCGAAGAAGCGCGTTCCAATTTATCATATCGATCTGTATCGGATCGACGACCCAGCAGCACTCGCTGGCATTGGCCTGGAAGAAGCGCTGGATGGCGCTGGCGTGTGTGTGATCGAGTGGCCAGAACGGGCCGACGGCTGGTTGCCAGCAACGAGCTTGGCGGTGTATCTCAGCTATGTGAGCGAAACCACGCGCGCGATCTGTTTCAATGCGGCTGGCGCGCGTGCCGGGGCAATTGTCGAAGCATTGAAACGGGCTGCCTTCGCGTAAGCCCACTGCTACATGCCATTATGCTGCTTGCCATCGATACGACAACGTCCTTCATAGGCTTGGCTTGCTATGAAGCCGATGCCCTGCTCGGCGAATGCAGCTGGTTCAGCGGGCGCAATCAAACAGTGCAGCTCCTGCCGCAGCTCGAATTGCTGCTGCAACACCTTGGGCGTAGGCCGCAAGATGTGCGCGCGGTTGCCGTGGCGTTAGGGCCGGGCAGTTGGAGCGGCCTGCGCGTGGGAATGAGTACGGCCAAGGGCTTTGCGATCGCGCGCGACCTACCGCTGTTTGGCATAGGCACGCTTGATGCGCTGGCCTACCAGCACTACCGCCCTGGCCTGGTAATCTGTCCGCTCATCCGGCTTGGGCGCGATCGCTTCGCCGCCGCGCGGTTCGAAGCACCACCGGCTCCACCGTTTGCCACGCCTGTGCAACATGTGTCTATCGATGAGCTTGGGGTGATCGGGCACGGTGAAACGCTGTTCTGTGGCGATCTCGATGATTCGCTCAAAGTTGAGATCATACGAACAAACGACAAGGCCTGCTTTCCGACCAGCGCCGCCAATGCGCGCCGCCCTGGCTATCTGGCCGAGCTGGCCTGGCAGCGTTGGCAGCATGGTGCCCCCGACAATCGCGCCACACTGGAGCCAATCTATCTGGGCAATCCGGTGAAGACTGTGCCAAACACTAGAGGACCCTATGCCCCTGCTCGCACTACGACTCCATCTTGATGCTGGCACTGCTCAAACTGAGTTGCTTCCTCCGACGGTCGAACAGGAGTACCTTGGTGGGCGCGGCGCAGCGGTCTGGGTACTCCAGCAGTACCTTCCTGCTGGCACCGGGCCGCTTTCGCGCGCAAATGTGCTGGTCTTGAGCACTGGGCCGTTGAGTGGGGCGGGCATCGCTGCGACCGGTGGATTTGTGGCCAGCACGCGCTCACCGCTTACTGGCGCAATTGCGCACAGCTGGGCACAGGGCAGCTGGGGCGGCGCATTACGGCGGGCGGGCTTCGACATGGTTATTGTCGATGGTCGCAGCGAAACCTGGTGTGTTGTGGTGATCGACGCTGGCAGGGCCACGATCGAGCCGGCCGATGATCTGGTTGGCCTGGACACGCGTGCCACCGAGCAACGCCTGCGCGAGCGGCTTGGCGAGGGCACATCAGTTCTCTGCGTCGGCCCCGCAGGCGAGGCTGGGGTAGCCTATGCCGCAATTGTGGCCGAGGGGCGCTACATGGCCGAGCCAGCTGGCACTGGTGCGGTGATGGCTGCCAAACGAATCAAGGCAATTGCCGTGCGCGGTGGCGCAGTTCGCCCGCTTCACGATGCTGCCAAGGTGCAGCTCGTTTCTGCTGGCATCGAACGCCGTAGTGCAAGCAGTGAGCTGGCGCAGGGCATCAGGCAATTTGGCAGCACCTACTACCTGCCATTCGTCAAAGAATGGGGCGCGCTCGCCGGACGCAACGGCCAGGACGGTCGTGCGCAGCATCTCCAATTGATCACGCGCACCGCACTGGCGCAGCGCGGCAAGCGCGAACAGTTTGGCTGCGAGGGCTGCCCACTGCCCTGCCACGCCCACTACAACAGCAAAGGCGGCGACCCGGTCGCCTACCCAGAACTCGAAGCTATCACTGGCTTCGGCGGCAGTTGCGGGTTGACCAACCCCGATGGGTTGATTATTGCGAATGATCTGTGCCTGCGTTTGGGCCTGGATGTGGCCTCGACCAGCGCCGCGCTGGCCTTTATGACCGAATGCCAGCAGGTCGGGTTGAGCCGCGCGGGCACGCTGGCCTGGGGCGATGAGGACGCGATCTTGCAGGCGATCACCAAGCTTGGGCAGCAGCAGGAGAAGCGCGAGCTGCTTTCGCTCGGCGTTGGCGAGATGCAAGAGGTCTTCTTTGGCAGCGCCGCGTTTGCCCCGCAAGTCAAAGGGTTGGCTATGCCCGCGCTCGATCCACGCGCGCTCAATGAGATCGCGCTGGCCACGGCTACCGCGCCGATCGGCGGTGATTTCCGCTATGCCATGCCATACGAGGAACTGCTGCCCGAGCCGCCGTCCTGGCTGCCCGACGAGCCATCGCACCCACAGGCGGTCAAGGGCAAAGCCTCGCGCTTGATCTGGCACGAGCGCTTTGCCGCCGCGCTCGACAGCGCTGGCCTGTGCCGCCGCCTGGCGCTCATGGCCTACCAGGTTACGCCTACCGACCTCGCGGAACTTCTGTCCGCCGCGCTTGGGCGCGCGATCAGTGGGCAGGATCTGGCAAAGATTGGCGAACGCATTATTACCGCCGAGCGCATGTTTATGCGCCGCCACGCCACGGTCAGCGCCGAAGACACCTTGGCAGCGCGCTGGCGCGATCAGCCGCTCAAGGATGGCCGCGCCGCTGGCCACCTGCCCGCCCTTTCCGACCTGCTGGCCGAGTACTACAAGCGCCACGGTTGGGACGAACACGGCGACCCGACCCCCAAACGCCTGGCCGAACTCGGACTCTGAAGTTAGCCGCGAAGACACAAAGACACGAGGTAGCTAAAAATACTTCGTGTCTTTGTGTCTTCGTGGCTAATTGGTGCCTCTTGCGAGTTGCGTAATTCGCTCCAAGAATATCGCTACAAAGCGCTCGCTGTCGAACTCGACCACAACCTGGGCGTTGGCGGCGGGCCGGTGAACGCGGCTCCAACCGTGTGGCCAGCGCCCGGTGTCCCATCCCAGCATGTCGTGTGCGCTGGGGGGCAGCGCAGTGCTACCGGCGTAGCCGACCACCGTGCGCCCGGCGGTCAGCTCGCTGGCGTGTTCGACCGCGATGTGCATCGGGACTGTGCGCGCAAGCTCCGGCGCAAAGGCCAGTGCCAGTGCTACTGGATCGTTCAGCGAGCAACCCGAAAAGCCAAAGCATAGCTCGTGGAACTCGATGTAGAAGCGCGTCGCCTCGGCCACAAAGCGCGTGATCGGCGAATCGATCAGGCGTAGCTGCGCGACCTGCGCCCCGGTCAGCAGCACCTTGCTGGTGATATCCCACGGCACCAGCGTAATTGGCATCCCACTGGACAGCACGATCTGCGCGGCGTGTGGGTCGACAAAGAAATTGAATTCGGCTTGGTGGGTGGTGTTGCCATCCACGCTCACCGCCCCGCCCATGATGATCACCTCGCCCACAAGCTCGGCAATGCGTGGCTGCTTGCGCACGGCCAGCGCCAGATTCGTCAGCGGCGCGACGGCCACCAGCGTGATTTCGCCAGGATGCGCCAGTATTTCACGGATGATCATATCGACCGCATGTTCGGCGGCTGGTGGCTGCGGCGCGGGATCGAGCCGCGCGTAGCCCAGGCCAGAATCGCCATGAGTTTCCGGCGCGGTGAAGGGCGGGCGCAGCAGCGGCAGCGCCACGCCAGCGTGGACTGGTGTAGCTGGCGCGGGCGTCAGCGCTACCACGCCCAGAGCATTGCGCACGCCATCGTCCAGCGTGCAATTGCCGCCGGTCACGGTTATGCCCGCCAGTTCCACTTCAGGTGAAGCCAGCGCGAGTAGGATCGCCAGGGCATCGTCGATGCCAGGGTCGGTGTCGAGAATAATGCGTCGTGGCATTGGGGCCTCATACGTATATTGATGCTGAGAAGCTGTGATTATACCATCAACAATCGTGTTCTAGCGCCGTAGCATCAGGGTTCTGGTTTTTGCGCTTTGCCCGCCAGTATGCCATAATGGCGCAGTTGTGCTATGCGCGGATGCTGCGCGTCCGGGCCGCAGGGTCGGCTAGTTTGGAGCTGTGGTGCGTGCGTATCTTGATATTGAAACTTCCTTTGATCATACAATTAGTGTGATTGGTATCTACCGGCCTGATGTTGGCACAATTCAGTTGGTCGGCGGTGGTGTGCGCGATCTGTCGCTTTACGCAGCGCTTGAAGGTGTTTCAACGATTGTCACATTCAATGGGTCGAGCTTTGATCTGCCGCATATTCACAAGCGCATGTATGTCGACCTGAAGAGCCAGTTCGAGCACTGCGATCTGATGTATGTCTGCCGCAAGCGCGACTTACGCGGTGGACTGAAGAAGATCGAGACGCTGCTGGGCATTGGCCGTGAGACTGCTGGGCTGACTGGGTACGACGCGCCGCGCTTATGGGATCGCTACGAAAAGTATGGCGACGCCGACGCGCTGGCAACGCTGCTCGATTACAACCGCGAGGATGTGGTCAACCTGGCCCTGCTGGAAGCCAAGCTCGGTATCATTGATTTCTGCGAGCCGTGCGCCCAGGTACAGCATGTCTATTAACTGTGGGAATTACGCAGTTGCCCAAGCGTTTTCATTTCGCCAGCGGCGGGCAGGGAAATACCTGATCATTGTTTCGGTTTTTGGCGCTCTGCGCCAAAAACCGAAACAGAAAAGATATATCTTTCGTTCGCCAGCGGCGGGCAGGGAAATACCTCGTCATTGTTTCGGTTTTTGGTGGGTTGCACCAAACAACGAGACAAAAAAGATGGATGTTCCATGCTGCCGCAGTCTGAAGCCGCCAACTGTGTAAGTGCCAAACTGAAGAGGCTTCTCGGTGGGCATCGCCTGCCAGTAGGCCCACGAAACAAAAAGCAGAACTCTGGCGTTCTACATTTTAGTGATGCGTTTTGCTCGAAAGCTAGCGATATTCATGCAGCAGAAAATATTGAACCAGCGCTATGAGCTGGAGCGCAAAATTGGCGAAGGCGGTATGGCCCGCGTGTACCTTGGCCGCGACCTGCGCCTGAACCGGCGCGTGGCCGTCAAGGTGCTGCACACCCAATACACCAGCGACCCGCAATTTCTGGCCCGCTTCAACCACGAGGCCCAGGCGGCGGCCGCCCTGCGCCACCCAGCGATCATCGACATTTACGATGTTGGCCAGGATGGCGATATTCCCTATATCGTGATGGAGTTCGTAGAGGGGCAGGATCTTAAGGCGCTTATTCGCCTCGGTGGGCCGCTGCCGCTCGAGCGTGCTGTGCAGATCGCCGAGCAGGTTGCCGATGGGCTGGACGCGGCTCATCGCGCCGGGCTGGTTCACCGCGACATCAAGCCGCAGAATATCATCATCGGCGAGAATGAGCGCGTCAAGATCACCGACTTTGGTATCGCCAAAAGCGCACTCTCGACTTCGGCAACCGAAACAGGTGTGGTCTTCGGCACTGCCGATTATCTCTCGCCCGAACAGGCACGCGGTCTCCCCGCCACCCATGCGTCCGACATCTACTCACTTGGGATTTCGCTGTATGAGATGCTGACTGGCAAGCTACCCTTCACTGGCGATAGCGCGGTAGCAGTGGCTATGCAGCATGTCGCGACGACGGCCACGCCGCCAAGCCAGCTGAACCCGCGCATTCCACCGCAGCTGGAGGCGATCGTGTTGAGTGCGATCGAAAAGGACGCCGCCCGCCGTCCGGCCTCGGCGCGCGCCTTTGCCCAGCAGCTGCGCGCCTACCGCCAGATCGGCGATCAAGGCACAGTTGTGCGACCGGTGCCGCCGCGCCCCGTGCCAATTCCCGCGAGCGACGCCACGGTGATCGCGCCACAACCG
>JACMIM010000136.1 GCA_014381165.1 Roseiflexaceae bacterium | reverse complement strand
CGCGCGCTAGCCCTGCGGAACGCCGAACACCCTGTGCCGAATCGTCATGTAGAACCCTTTGTTGCCAGCGCGTGGGAAGGGTTCTGTTTGCGCCCGCGCCCTGCTGTCGATGATTTGTAGACACTGCATTGGTATTCTGGCCCAGTAGGTTGTGTGAATCACCTACGAAGGCAACCCAACGCGATGTTCGACAAGTAAAGGAACGATACGATGAAAATAGGCTTTGCACTACCACAAGCAGGTTCGGTGAGTACACGCGAAAACATTCTTCACTTCGCGCAGGAAGCAGAGCAGGCAGGCTACGATTCGTTGTGGGTGTTCGAGCGATTGCTGTATCCGCTCGAACCCAAACAGACCTATGGCGGCACCAGCTGGCCAGAAGCCTATCAGCGGGTGTTAGACCCCTTGGATACGCTGGCCTTTGTTGCCGCTGCGACCGACACGATCCGGCTTGGCACCAGTGTTCTGGATTTCCTGTACACAACTCCTGCCCAGCTGGCCAAGCGCATTGGAACCCTGGATGTGCTATCGAATGGACGTGCGCTGATCGGCGCTGGCGTTGGATGGTCGGAGGATGAGTTTGCCGCCAGCAATGTGCCCTTTGCCCGGCGCGGCCCGCGCATGACCGAGTTCATCGAGGCGCTGCTTGCACTGTGGGGGCCTGACCCGGTCGCATTCCAGGGGGAGTTCTATCAGATTCCCGCGACCCTGTTCCAGCCCAAGCCGCTACAGCAGCCGCGCCCGCTGATAGTGATTGGTGCCTATGCGCCAAGTTCCGTAGCGCGGGCCATACAACTAGCCGATGGCTTTAATCCTGTCGCCGCGCCGGAGGCCGCAGCCAATCAACAGCTGATCGGTATGCTGCGAAAGGCCTGGTACGATGCCGGGCGGACGTCGGCAGCTCCGGAAATGATTGTGCGCGTGAATCACGGGTATGTCGCAGAGCGCCCGCTTGCAGCGAACCGCCAGTTTCTAACCGGGTCGATCGATCAGGTGTACGCCGATCTCCAGCAGCTGGCGGCCTGGGGCGCAACCGAAGTGTTTTTCGACGTAAGCGGCCACTACGCGATGTTGCCAGATGGCTACCAGCAGATGCTCCAGCAACTGGCATGGTTGCGCGAAATCGTCGCTCCAGTTCAGCAGCTGAAGAACGCATAGGCCACGAGGCGCGTGCGCAACGCGCAACACAGGCGGCCAGCGCCTGATATGGCTTGTTTACAGGAACTACGCGGTCGCACGCCGCCGTCGGGCTGAAGCCCTCGGCTTCGTCCAGCCAGCTAGCGGCTTCAGCCGCCAGACGCTTCAATCATCGGCACGTCACCGCGTAACTCCTATTATCTACACAAAGGAACACTGTTTATGCTCAATCATCAACGTTTGCGCTGGAGCCGCGCGCGCGGGGCGCCGTTGTTCGCGCAATAGCACCGAGAACAAGGTAGATGCCGATTTGACCGACGGTGTGTGCGACGCCAACCCCGGCAGCGCGGTGCAATGCACCCTAAGCAGCCGCTGGCGGGCAAGCGCTTCGCTTCACCACCACAGTGATCGCCACCGACAACGCAGGCACTATTCAAGCGCCGGATGAGCTGGGCACGCTGGCGGTCGGGCCGTTTACCGCATTCGTACCGCTTGTCGTGCAACCATAACCCAAGCTCAGGTAGGGCGTGTATGTGGTGTGCATATGGCTTATGTACGCCGTATACGTACCTTGTTTTCGAAAGGTTTGATAAAATACTACGATTTCTTTTTATTGGAGACCTTGCATGATGAACGCCAAGCGTGTTGCTTTGCTCAGCGTGGCTGCTATAGTTTTCGGCGCGCTATGGGCTATCGAGCCGATGTGACATTTGGTTGGCAGCGGGCGGTTATCGCCGCACTGGCATTTGGCATACTAGGGGTGCTCGTCCACTACGTAATCGCGAAGCGAAATCCATAGCAACCTAAGGTGGAGAATATGATACGAGGACTTTTCGAAACGCACATTACCGTGGCGAACCTGGAGCGCTCCATGGCCTTTTACGAGCATGTACTCGGCTTGGAGCTTGGTCGAAAAGAAGAAAGCCGCCGCGTAGCTTTCTACTGGGTAGGTGGTCGGGGCGAGGCCATGCTTGGGCTGTGGGAAGTTCCAGCGGAGCGTGTGGTTGCTCAGCACTTCGCCTTCCGAAGCTCGCTGGAGGACATGCAGCATGCGCTGGAGTACCTGCACGAGCGCGGTTTGCAGGGGCATAACTTCTTGAACGACGGCGGCGAGCATCCTATGGTATTTGGCTGGATGCCGGCCCTCGCGCTATACTTCCACGACCCTGATGGGCACTCCCTCGAATTCATCGCGATGCTTCCCGATACACCGCGCCCAGAACTCGGGGTGGTCTCGTTGGAACAATGGCAGCAGGCAATCGGCCTGACTACACTGCGGGCCGCTGCTTTAGAAGCATAACCGCGCTATGCATATTCTGGCAATTTCAGGTAGCTTGTGCGCTGCATCCTCGAACACGATCATGCTGCGGGCTGCTGCCGCGCTTGCTCCAGCTGGCGTTACGATCGCGCTGTACGATGGGCGGTCTGAAGGAGGCTTTGAATGGAGCCGACGGTGCTACGGACGTTATTAACCCACAAACTGTGCAAACGGAGATTGAACCATGAGTGATACTACTGTTGTTTGGCACTACGGCCTGATGGCGGAGCGCTGGGCGCTGTTCAGCATCGACGCCCCCGAGCTGCCGTTCTTCCACCAGGCAATTGCGCGCTTCGGCCAGCCAGTGCTGGATGTCGGCTGTGGTACAGGCCGTGTGCTGTTACCGCTGTTACGTAGTGGGATTGACATTGACGGCTGTGACATTTCCCCCGACATGCTGGAGCAGTGCCGCACCACGGCCACCCACGAAGGGTTGCACCCGCACCTGTACGCGCAGCCGATGCACAAACTGGATCTGCCCCGCACCTACCGTACCATCTATATCTGCAATTCGCTCGGGTTGAGCGCGGGGCGCGAGGCGGATCTTGCCACGTTGCGACGCTGCTACGAGCTGCTAGAGCACAACGGCGCGCTGATCTTCAATATTCAGGCCGAGTATACCTCGCCCGAGTCATGGGACATGTGGCTGCCGAAAACGCGCGCGGCGCTGCCGGAGCCTTGGCCGACCGAGGGACGCCGTCGCGTCGCCCCCGATGGCAATGTGCATTTGGCATTCTTCCGCTTCATAACGATGGACCCGCTAGAGCAGCGTTACACCCGGCAGGTGCGCCTCGAAAAGTGGCAGGGCGATACGCTCCTCGCCGCAGAAGAGTACACCCTCAGCGGCAATATGTACCTGAAAAACGAAATGCTGCTCATGCTCCAAATGGCGGGGTTTCGCGAGATCACCGTTCACGGCGACTACACGGACGAACCAGCCACTGCCGAGCACGGAGAACTGGTCTTTACTGCGGTGCGGTAAAAGCTGATGTTTGCACAGGCGCGCCGTGCTGTGCAAGCATGCGTTGTTTTGAAAGGATACCAGTGCTGTGCATATTCTGGCCATTTCAGGTAGCTTGCGCGCTACCTCCTCGAACACAACCCTGCTGAAGGCTGCTGCCGCGCTTGCTCCAGCTGGTGTTGCGATCGCGCTGTACGATCGGCTTGGCGATCTTCCGCACTTCAACCCCGATCTCGACGACATCGAGCGCGGCATTGCGCCGCCCGCTGTGCTCGCGTTTCGTGCCCTACTCAACCAGGCCGATGGCGTGTTGATATGCAGCCCGGAGTACGCACACGGCGTTCCAGGCACGCTGAAAAATGCCCTGGACTGGGTGGTAAGTAGTGGCGAGTTGTTGGGAAAGCCGGTTGCACTGCTCAAGGCCTCGCGCGCAACCTACGCCCACGCGGCACTGAAAGAAACGCTTTCGGTGATCCTGGCGCAGATCGTCGACGAGGAATGGCTTTCGATCCCGCTACCGGGAAACCGTGTCGATCTGGCAGGCCTGCTTGCGCACGCCGAGATTCCCGCCTTGCTCGGCCACGCCATGGCCGCCTTTGTTCACACCATACACGCAGGGCGAAGCGAGACCAGTTCCTAGTTCTTGTGTATACGACATCGTGAGCGGCAGGCCACACCCCAGCGCACGGGGCAGTGGTGGGCG